>CAMFPD010000004.1 GCA_945971355.1 uncultured Lachnobacterium sp. | reverse complement strand
GACTGTTTTCGGCCAATTACTATGCCAAATATTGGTACCAGAACTATGTACATAGCTGTGATAAATCCAGATTTTCCAACAGATGTATACATAATTCCATACTGCTGTAAATTGCTAGCAATACAAAGAGCAATTCCTGTAAGCAAACCTCCTAATATCAATGGTTTACTTATTTTTTTATTTATTGATTTGTTTATTTCCCTCTTTCCACTCTTATCCATAAAGAAAATAAATGGTAACAGAACAATACATCCCACAAAGTTTCTTGTAGCAGTGAAAGTGAATGGCCCAACATACTCCATTCCCACACTTTGTGCAACAAATGCCGTTCCCCAAATTGTTGCTGCAAGTAATAACAGAAGTGACTGTCTAAGTACAAATTTATTCATATTCTTTCTCTTTCTATTTTTTATTTTATCCTTTGCTTTATTTAAGCGACCATTATCCATTGTAACGACAAATATAAAAATATCAAGTTTAACTTTGCCTATTTTGGACATACTTATTTTGCATTTAAAAGGAGGACAAATCATGGCAGGATATAAAGTTGAAATATGTGGGGTTAACACATCAAAACTTCCTATGTTAAAGGAAGAAGAAAAAGAAGAACTGTTTGTACTTATCAAAAATGGAGATATGGAAGCAAGAGAAAAATATATAAAAGGAAACCTTCGACTGGTTCTTTCTGTTATAAAGCGATTTTCTAACCATAATGAAAATCCAGATGATTTATTTCAGATTGGATGCATTGGATTAATAAAGTCTATAGATAACTTTGACCCTACAATGGGAGTAAAATTTTCCACATATGCTGTACCCATGATAATAGGCGAGGTTCGGCGCTTTCTAAGAGACAACAGTGCTTATAGAATCCCTCGTTCACTAAGGGATACCGCCTACAAAGCAATTCACTCCAGAGAGCTTCTATCCAGAGAGTCACTTCATGAGCCAACCATAGATGAAGTATCAAAGGCCTGCGGAATTCCCAAACAGGATATAATGTACGCACTGGATGCTATTCAGACACCACTCTCCCTATTTGATCCAGTTTACAGTGATGGTGGTGACACTTTATATGTTATGGACCAAATCTCTGACAAGAAGAATAAAGAGGAAAACTGGGTTAAAAATCTCGCCCTGGAAGCAGCATTATCCACACTTGATGACAGGGACGAGCAAATAATAAAACTGCGTTTTTTTGAGGGAAAAACCCAAATTGAGGTTGCAGAAGAAATCCACATTTCCCAAGCTCAGGTTTCACGCCTCGAAAAAAACGCACTTAAAAGCATGTATCAATATTTAAAATAGCACTCTGTTATCTATCCCACTTTTCACACAGGGCATTAATCTGATCTGCAAACTTAGCCAGATCCTTATTCGCCATTCCCTGACATTTTCTGATAACAGACATAAGTCTCTCTCCTGCAATAACAAGTCGGTCGAATACAGTGGAGGTTGCTTTGAAGGTACCTTTTGTTTTCTTCTCCACAAGCTCATGACTGCCTTCCTGTATACACTGACCGGTAATCAAATCAAACATATCTCCACTGTAAGGTGCATAAGAATCATATCCAAATTCGTTCTTAATGTGCTCTGCAAAACTAACTGCAGCACTTTCCTCTCCATGAACCACAAACACCTTCTTTGGTGGAGTTTTTAACCCACCAAGCCACTTGGTAAGATTATTCATGTCCGCATGACCACTTATTCCAGGAAGATTAACTATATTTGCTTTAACCTCAATTTCCTCGCCAAACAACCTAACCTTACTAGCTCCATTTAGGAGATTATACCCCAGCGTTCCTGGCACCTGGTATCCAACAAACAAAACCGTCGAGTCACTTCTCCAAAGATTATGCTTCAGATGATGTCTAATTCTACCAGCTTCACACATACCTGATGCAGACAAAATAACCTTAGGTTTGGAATCAAAATTTATCATTTTAGAATCATCCGATGTAACCGAAACTCTCAAGCCTTCGAATCTTATTGGATTTATTCCCTGCTTAACTAATTCAAGTGCATCCTCATTAAAGCAATCACTGACATTTTCGTTAAATACGTTTGTTGCTTCAACAGACAATGGACTATCCACATACACTTCAAAATTTTGAAACTCAGGCAATAGTCCTTCTGTCTTGATTCTTCTCATAAAATACAGCATCTCCTGAGTTCTTCCTACAGAAAATGCGGGTATGACCAGATTTCCACCCCTGGTAAAAGTCATGTTCATGATTTTGGCAAGCTCAATTGCATAATCAGGAGGTGTATCATGAACACGATTTCCATAAGTAGACTCCATAATTACATAGTCCGCTTCATCAACATAGACAGGATTCTTAATCAATGGTCTGTTTCCATTACCTATATCCCCGGAAAACAGCAATTTCTTAGTAATTCCTTCCTCAGTAATCCACATTTCTATAGATGACGAACCAAGCAGATGACCAGCATCCACAAACCTAACCTCAAGACCCTCACATACATTTATCACATCATTATATTCACATGCCACAAAATGCTCCATCACACCCATCGCATCATTAATATCATACATTGGTGTAATCTCCGGTTTTCCAGCTCGTCTTGCTTTACGGTTCTTCCACTCTGCTTCAAATTCCTGAATATGTGCCGAATCCTTCAGCATAATACTACATAAATCTGTGGTTGCCTTTGTTGCAAAAACTTTCCCCCTGAAACCATGATTGTAAAGTAGTGGCAATAAACCAGAATGGTCGATATGTGCATGAGTTACGAACACATAGTCAATCAGCGAAGCATTTACAGGAATGGACTGGTTCACATACAAGTCCGGTCCCTGCTCCATTCCACAATCCACCAGCACATTAATATCACCAAACATCACATAGTGACAACTACCAGTGACCTCTCTGTCAGCTCCCAAAAACTCCAATACCATAATATCATCTCCTAAGCACTTTATTAACTATATTTTACCACATTAATAATGCTTTTGAATTTCTTTTTTCAGCTTGTTCATTATTTTTTTCTCCAGTCTTGATATATATGACTGGGATATTCCCAGCATATCAGCAACCTCTTTCTGAGTTAGTTCCTTATCATTTTTTCTGTTAATTCCGTATCTGAGTTCAATTAATTTCTTCTCTCTGTCATCAAGCTTTTCCAATGCCATCTTTAACAGTTCTACCTCAACCTCAGTCTCAATATCCTTATATATTACATCTTCATCGGTTCCCATTATGTCTGATAATAAAAGTTCATTTCCATCCCAGTCCATATTCAATGGTTCATCAAATGATACTTCCAGCTTTGTCTTATTATTTCGCCTCAAATACATTAGTATTTCATTTTCTATACAACGGGATGCATAGGTTGCAAGTTTTATATTTTTGTCTGGATCAAAGGTATTTATACCCTTAATCAATCCTATAGCACCTATTGAGATTAAATCCTCAACTAAAACCCCTGTATTCTCAAACTTTTTTGCCAGATATACAACAAGTCTAAGATTGTGAGAAATCAATTGTTCTCTTGCTTCGTCTCTTGTGTATACACTCTCATTTTTTCTATTATTGGATAGTGCAATAATGCACATGTTTTCCTGTGTTTTCTCAAGGGGTGGAGGAAGTACATCTGTCCCTCCTATGTAGAATACCTCGTCTGAATTTACAAACTCCCTCTTTATCCTTTCCAAAAAAAGTATCCATTTTTGTCTAATTGTCGAAAACATTTTCATTCAATATAATCTTATACATTTTATCCTGAAGCCTATTTTCTGATGCGCCCAATAATACCTCCCCCAGATTATGTTCCTTGCCATCATACCTTACAACCATACTATTTGCCTTATATATTTCAATTTTCCTATTTCCTGAATCTATGGTTTCGTACTCCATCTCACCATAATATTCACATGATATCTTCTCAATCAAATCTCTGGAAACAATATGTATCCCTCTTCCATCGCTTTTGTTTGTAAGCCGGTTTCCAGAATCATATAATCCAGGTATCCACTCCCCATTATTAATCTTTATTTGATAAATATTTTTTGATTTTCTGCGATTAATACCAAGATAGGATACCAGCAGATATCCTGTTGCAATTGCTGCTATGTAAACCCAGCTCGTCTGTGGCAGCGCATACACAATCCCGCCTACAATTAATGTCACTACTAAGCTTAGAATATACATTCTGATCACAGAGACAAAAGATTTTTGTTTGATTATCGCCATGTTGAAAATAGGAATAATTACTAATATACTCAGTATTTTATATAGAAGAAAATTGTTTGTTGAAAGTAAAAGTGCAGTTTCGCAAACCACACTTCCTAATGTTGCAAATAATATCCTCTTTATTTTTCCGTATATATATGTTTTGGATAGCTTACAGGCCATAATATAGATAACAAAATTGATTAGAAAACAATTTAGAAAATATGTATCCAGATAAAATGCATAGATATTTTTCACCTCACTTCCAATATTTTATAACTGCTATCTCAAAGTTGTGCTTTCTATTCTAAAAACCCAATTCCGAAATAGGATATTAAAAATAATATCAGTAAAAGTTGGAATATTTTGGTGGAAAATGACGACAGAAAAGCCCATGCGTAATTTGCATGAGCTTTTATAGTTATACTTTGTTTTGCTAAATTATTTTCTTGAATTCTTAAGGAAATCAGGAATATTAATTTCAACTGGTTTTACATTGCTTGTTGGCTGTGCTGGCTTCTGAATACCACTAAAACTATTTCTAACTGGTGTTGTAGAAGCAGCTGTTGTATGTAAACCATTTGTTGTTGCTGTTGTTGGTGTAGTAGGTATTGTTGTTGCTGTTCTCGCCTGCTGTGATGATGGATATGTCATCCTTCCAGTCATCGAAGCTGCAACACTTGCTGCAGTAGGCTTTCCGCTTTCAAGACCTGTAGCAATAACAGTTATTGTTGCTTCATCAGTCATTGTCTCATCAAACTTAGCTCCGAAGATGATATTAGCATCATCTCCTGCAAGATCCTGAACATAACTTGCAGCATCATTTGCATCCATAAGAGAGATATCTCCTGAAATATTAATGATAACATGTGAAGCTCCATTGATTGTTGTCTCAAGAAGAGGAGATGCAACGGCAAGCTTAACTGCCTCAATTGCCTTCTCATCACCCTTGGCATTACCAATACCAATATGAGCCATTCCCTTGTCCTTCATAACTGTCTGAACATCAGCGAAATCAAGATTGATAAGTGCAGGTAAGTTAATAAGATCAGTAATTCCCTGAACAGCCTGCTGTAATACCTCGTCCGCTTTCTTTAATGCGTCTGGCATTGTTGTGCGACGATCTACGATTTCAAGAAGCTTGTCATTTGGAATAACAATAAGTGTATCAACACTCTCCTTAAGTCTGTCAATACCTGAAATAGCATTTATCATTCTCTGCTTTGCTTCGAATTTAAATGGCTTAGTTACAACTCCAACTGTAAGGATTCCCTGCTCTTTTGCAATTTTAGCTACTACAGGAGCTGCTCCTGTACCTGTTCCGCCACCCATTCCACAGGTAACGAACACCATATCAGCACCCTTAATTGCTGCTGACAATTCCTCAGCACTCTCCTCAGCTGCTTTTGCGCCAATCTCAGGCTGTGCTCCAGCTCCAAGTCCCTTTGTAAGCTTCTCACCAATCTGAATAAGTTGCGGAGCCTTACAAAGCTGTAATGCCTGCTTATCTGTATTGATACCGATAAACTCAACACCACCAATATTCTCATCAATCATTCTATTTACCGCATTATTACCAGCGCCACCTACACCTATTACAATAATCTTTGCGCTAGCATCTGCTTCTGTTGTTCTAATTTCAAGCAAGGGTATTTCCTCCTGTTTCTCTTCCAAAATTTATATTAATGCATTCTTACCAAAATCTCATATAGAATATAATATATTTTTTCCTTCAAATAATCAACATAAAATTATTATTTTTTTGTATTATTCACTCTTTTGAAACACAATATTTGTATTTTCTTCGTTCCAATCCTCTAAATGTAGTGTTCCACTCATTCCTGAGAGACTTGGCATAACTGTCGAAAGTCTTTCAACCTTCTTAGTCAAAAGTGTAGTGTCACCTATAAGCACAGACACACCTCCATATGTTAACACAGGTGCGTTGTCAATTCCATATGTAATTGCATCCGGAATCAACTTTTTTCTTTTTAACGCCTGTGTAAGAGAAAGAATATTTTTCAAATCAGATGACTTGATTGGAAGTTTTTCATATAAAACCACCTCGTCACAGGATATTCCATCAATTCTCGGGACATCTACAATTGCATTTGACGATGTCTCCACCACGATTCCATCTTTGTCAAAATATGCATTTTCATTTATTCCTGGAATATATATGTATCCCATCATTCCTTTTTCATACACATTAATATGAAGTGTATGTGGGTCATCTAATGATATCTCCATTGTATCCACAAAAGGAATTTCATCTGTATCCACAAATTTGTATTTCAAGAATACATACAAGGAATTCCACGAATACTCATCATTTAAAACCACTTCCTGAATAGATTCCGATGCATACAATACATTGCCTTCCACCACTACGTTTTCGACGGTAAACACTTTAAATGCTATTAAAAACATAATGCCAAAAACAAGTGCAAGCATCAACAGGATTCTGACAAAAAGCAATATTCTTTTTTTTCTTTTTCTCTTTTCTCTGATCATTTTACTACTCTATACTTTCAAGTTTTATTCCCTTTGACACGCTGAGTGCCAATCCCATTTCAGTCATCAGGAAGATTATTGAAGTTCCTCCATAACTGACAAAAGGAAGAATTACACCTGTATTAGGTATGGTATTGGTTACAACTGCAATATTTAATATAACCTGAATTGCCACCTGAGCCATAACACCAACAACTATAAGTGAGCCATACAAATCCTGTGAATTATTTGCAATAACCATCATTCTCCATATAAGAAGAATAAACAATAGAATCAGACACACTGCGCCAAACAATCCTAATTCCTCACATATGATTGTAAAAATCATATCATTTTGTGACTCTGGAACATTTCCAAGTTTTTGCAGGCTCTCTCCCAGACCTTTGCCAAAGAGTCCACCTGAACCAATCGCATACAATCCCATCAGCGTCTGATATCCCTTATCTCCGGCAGCCTCTGGATGAAGCCATGCCTGAACTCGGCTTGCACGATAGCCTGCCCCCATAATAAAGCAAACACCAAATATCACACCTATAACTCCAACAATTACAAAATGAGAATACTTGGGACTGGCGACAAACAGCATACATACAACCATTCCAAAAACAATAACAGCCGTACTCAGGTTTGCCGCGGCAATTACACCCACAACAGGAATTGAAAAGGCCAAAAGCTTTAGAAGGGTTTTCCAGTCGCCCATCTGCCTTGGGAACTTTTCAATAAGCATTGCCATAAAGAAAATCATTCCCAGCTTTGCTACCTCAGAAGGCTGAAATGATATCGGTCCCACACCAAGCCATCTTGATGAACCGTGGGAGCTTGAACCAATTCCTGGTATAAGAACGATTACACACAGAAAAAATGACCCAAAATAAGCTAACCAGCCAAACTTTTTCCATACTCTGTAATCTACCTTTGCAGTGATAAACATCATCACAGCACCAATTGCTATATTCCTGATCTGCCTCTTCAGATAATATGCATCATCCCCATATTTATTAGCTGAAATGTATGCACTTGAGCTATATAGCATAACAAGTCCAAAGCTAAGCAAAAAGATTACTAGAAACAATAGATTATAATCAAAATATGCAATTTTCTTTTTCTTTTCTCTCGTTTTTTCTCTCTGAACTTCTCTACTCACAGAAAACTACTCCTTTAAATTACGAACGATATCCTTGAAAATTCTTCCTCTCTCTTCGTAATTTGGGAACATTCCCCAACTTGCGCAGGCCGGTGAAAGAAGCACAGCATCACCACTTACTGCATGGTCATAGCAATAATTTATTGCATCCTCGAATTTTTCAAAAATAACAGTATTATTAAATCCATGCTTATGAGCGCAATCAGCAATTTTTTCAGCAGTCTGTCCAATAAGGACAAGCTCCTTCACTTTGCCATCAAAGGCTTCTATCCACTCATCATACTCTGACTGTTTATCATACCCACCACCAATAAGCATTGTAGGTCTGTTCATTGCCCTTATTCCCTGAATAGCCGCATCTGGGTTTGTTCCCTTGGAATCATTATAGAATTTAATACCACGTTTCTCTGTGACATACTCGATTCTATGTTCAACTGCTGTAAAAGTATGAAGTACCTCAACGATTTTATCCATCGGAACACCAAAATACAAAGACATTGCTGTAGCAGCCATGATGTTTTCGTAATTATGATTTCCCAGAAGATTTACTTCATTGATATTCACAACCTTATCCACCGCTCCATCATGAGCATACATAATATCTTCTCCGTCAATGTAAAAGCCCTCTTCAAGCTTTGTCTTACTGCTGAAAAAGATAACCTTCGCTGGACAATTATCTGCAAACTCTCTCAAAACCTGATCTTCATAATTCAAAACACAAAAATCATCACTGCTTTGGTTTATAGTTATATCTTCTTTTGCTTTGATATAATTTTCCATTGTATGATGTCTGTTGAGATGGTCAGGAGTAATATTCAATATGGCAGACACCTTTGGTGCAAACTCATGAACAGTCTCCAGCTGAAAGCTTGATACCTCTGCAACAGTAACTGTTTCCTCTGTCATATCAGATACCATAGATGTATAGGGAATTCCAATATTACCTACAACCCTCACATCATCAAAATAATTTTTCATTATCTCTCCAGTCAAAGCTGTTGTAGTTGTCTTCCCGTTAGTTCCAGTTATTGCAATAATCCTGCCTTTACCAAAATAGTAAGCAAGTTCTATTTCTCCCCATATTTTAATGCCTTTTTCTCTCATTTCATTGACCATCGGAAGATCTGTTGGCACACCAGGACTCAATACACATATCGAAACTTTTTGTAAGGTATCCTCATCCAATTCCCCTAACAGGAGTGGTATTCCTGACAAACCAGGATTTTCCTTATATAATTTATCAACATCCAGTTCCTTGTTTCCATCAAACAAAACTGTGTCTATTCCTTTTGATATTAATAGTTCTGTAGCGGCAATACCACTTTTTCCTGTGCCCACAACAAGCACTGTCATTCCTTCAATCTGCATTTCTTATCCTCCATTTAACTACAACTTAGTATACGTTATTCATTGTTTATTATCAAGAACCGATAAATACGGTAATATATTCTCAAATAATTCCTTTGCAACAGGTGCTGCTATCACTCCACCATAATATGCCCCCTGGGGATCATTTATTTTAATTAATATCATTATCTGTGGGTCATCTGCAGGTGCAAATCCCAGAAATGATGATATATACTTATTATCACTTCTTGGAAGGGTCTGGGAGGTAGCAGTCTTCCCCCCTATTTCATATCCTTCCAAATATGCTTTGTTTCCTCCGCCTTCTGACACAACTTTTTCCAGCAAAAATCTTAAGGTTTCAGAAGTTTCAGATGATACAATGCTCTCTCCTGCCTCATAAGAAATCGGTGTACTCTCTCCCGTTTCACTGTCAATAATCGTCTTACCTAAATGGGGAACAACTGTAGTTCCACCATTAATAAGGGCTGCCACCGTAGTCATAAGCCTTACTGGTGTAAGCTGAAAGGATTGGCCAAAGCTTACTGTTGCCAGCTCCACCTGCCCCATATTTTCTTTATCATGCATTATTGTTCCAGCCTCACCAGGCAGGTCAATTCCTGATTTTTCTAATAATCCAAATTTTTCAAAATAAGAGTAATACCTGTCTACTCCAAGTCTTAGACCTAAAGTAATAAATACCGGATTACATGAATTGCCTATTGCTTCTACAAAATTTTCTGAACCATGACCAGTTGTTTTATGGCAGTGAATAGTCCTATCATCAACAGTTATGTATCCAGGGCAAAAGAACTGCTCATCCAGGCTGACTATATTTTCCTCAAGACTTGCCGCAGTTGTTATTATCTTAAATACCGACCCCGGCTCATATGTATCATTTATACAGCTGTTTCTCCACATCTCATTTAAATCTGTACACTCGCTGAAATCTCCTGTAAAGGAAAATGGATCATTTAAATTAAACTCCGGGTAATCAACCATCGCAAGAATTTCACCGTTTTGTGGATTCATTGCAATTATAGAAACCCCTTCTGCTTCCTTTTGTCTATATACCTTCTCTGCCGTCTGCATACAATAGCACTGGATATTATAGTCAATTGTCAGCATCAGATCATCGCCCTTTATGGGCTCTTCAATAGTTTCCATATAGTCATCAAGCTCTACACCTCTTGCATCTGTTGTGCTTATAAGCTCGCCATTTTCCCCTGCCAGAACATCCTCATATACAGTTTCAAGTCCAATTATCCCCTGATTATCACCTCCTGCAAATCCTAGAATTTTTGATGCAAGATTATCATAAGGATAATATCTTTTTGACCCTTCATCTACTTTGATCCCCTTCAGTCCATAGGCCATTATCTCATCGCCAATGTCCTTTGGCACATTGTTTTTGATTTTTTCTATTGACGTAACCTTCGAAACCTTTTCATAAACCACATCCGCGTCCATATCAAGCTTCTCGGAAAGCAAATCCACAACCGCTTTTTCATCTTCTATCTGATTATGTATAACAGAAATATTATAGACGGTCTGGTTTTCTGCTAATATCACACCATTCCTATCTAATATCTGTCCTCTCTGTGCAACCAGTGTCCTTTCTCTCTCCTGCAACTCCTTGGCTTTTTCAGCCAGTTCAGGACCTCTGTAATAGATAAGAAACACAACTCTTGCTGCAAGAAACAGCAGTACTGCCAAAAACAAAGTACCCATTACAAGAATTTTCTTTTTATTATATGTACGATTTCTAACAAGACCAAACATACTTAAACCACCTGCTATTTACTTACATAATATGCACTCAGTGGCTTTTCCTATAATTAAAGTTTATTCGTATCTGTTCAGTACCTTCACAGATACGTTTATTCTATCATCTCACACATAGCAAAAAGTGTGCGCCCTGCACACACTTTTTACGTTACAATTTAATTCTTTTATCCTACGTTTGCTCAGGTTCGACACTCTCTTGTGGTGTGTCACCTGTTGGCTGCTCAGGTTGTGTTGTTTCCGACTGTGTCTGAGTAGTTTCAGCCGGATTATCACCAGATATCTGTTCTATAGTATCATCCTGTGGTGTTTCTTCAACTGCTCCATTTGTAAATGAGTGGGAAGGTGGATTATTTCCCGTTATTCCCAAATCAGCATTCTTTCCTGTCAATTCCTCATCCGGATATATATTCATATAAGGAAGAACTTCCTCCAAAATTTCTCTCACGATGTTCTGGGCATAATAACTGTGTGCCTGATCCTCTGTATTTGGCTGATTTACCACACAATAAATCACAAGCTGTGGATTATCATAAGGCACATAACCAATAAATGATACAAGATAACATCCTTTTTTTCTAAGATGTGTTTCCTCATCATACATCTGGGCAGTTCCTGTCTTTCCACCCATGGAATAACCATCAACCTTTGCAGTTCCTCCTGTTCCATCTGAAACAACACTGCGCAGGTATGATTTTAAAATATCACTGGTACTCTCAGAGACTGTTTTCTTCATCAAGAGTGAATCTATGTTAGACACTGTATTCCCCTTTGAATCTGTTATTTTTGTAACAACGTGAGGCTGATAATAATTGCCACCGTTTATCAATGAAGAAAAAGCACTTGCCATCTGAACCATTGTACAGTTATAGTTCTGTCCAAAACTATTTGTAGCAAGGTCAATAGTCTTAATTGTATCTAAATCAAAAACCAATGTAGATGTATTAGCCTCACCTGGCAAATCCACACCAGTTTTCTGTCCAAATCCAAACACTGACTGGTATTCCAAAAAGTTCTCAGGTCCAATAAGATACGACATCTGCATCAATGCATCATTGCAGGAATCCATAAGAGATTTCTCCACAGTCTCCAATCCATGACCACTTCGGTTTACACATCGGATCCTATAATCTGCGATATTCTCGCCTCCATCACAGAAAAAAGTCATATCAGTGGTCAATGTACCTGTCTCCAGTCCACAAGCCACTGTAAATGGCTTTTGTACAGAACCCGGCTCATATGTTGCTGTAACACAGTAATTCTGCCATAGTTCATTAAGAATATTCATCTGGTCTTCATCGCTTATATCAGCCAGCTCATCCTCAGAATACATAAAAGACAAATCTCTTGGATTATTTAGGTCAAAAGTCGGATAATCAGCCATAGCAACTATCTCACCAGTATTAGGATTCATGATAATCACTGCTATATCCTCTGCCCCATCTCCCTCTCTCGCATTATCCTTATATGTTTCACTAAATTCCTTAATTTTGGCTTCTACAATAGACTGGACATTCGCATCTATTGAAGTTACAAGAGTATCTCCATCCTGTGGAGACACAATATTTTTTTCAAAATCATTATCTGAATTTAAATATCCATACTCTCTACCATTTACACCATTAAGTGTATCGCTATAGTAATTTTCCAAGCCAGTTGTACCAACATCGCCCGCTGAAGTAAAACCAATCAATGAGCTTGCCAGATTGCCAAATGGATATTCTCTCTGATATTCAGTTTCAAACCAGACTCCCTTGATAAATGGATTTATTTTATCTCCATCATCATCCACCGCATCCTGTTTTTCCACAAAAGGCTGTATCTGGTCATAGGGCAATTTCTTTTCAAGAATAATATATCTGCTATCCTTCTTATCCTTTGCATATCCCTCCAAAGTCTCCTTGTCCAAATCCGGAAAACATTCCACCAATGCATTTATAGTAGGTTCAATGTAATCCTCGTCACTTGTCATAACTGAGCAGTCTAATATAACATTATAAACAGCCACACTAGTCGCAAGCACTGTTCCTTTTGCATCAACAATTTCTCCTCTTTGGAAGGGAAGTGTCACACTGTCATAAGACTGTAATGACAACACTTTTTTGGTATATGCCTCGCCACTTGTATACTCAATATACATCAGCCTTCCTATCAGGCCTAGAAGACAGAAAACGAGCAGAGAAAACAAAACCATAAGTTTCATTTTCATTGTTCTGCTCATTTTTACTGCTGGTCTTTTTCTTTTTCGTGTTCGTTTTGTTGTCACTGTATCTCTCCTGCTATTCTGGAATATCGCTATACTGATCCATATAATTATTATTTTCTACGGAGTAGTATACCACTTGTTCCTCAGATGCGTAAGACATACCTAGCTCATTTATTGCAACATCCTTTATATAATTCAAGTCAACAGAATTAGTAATCTCCTTGTATCTTGCACTGTTATCTGACTGAAGATCTTCAATCTGACTCTGAAGCACAGCTACATTTTTCATCTTCTGAGACACTGATGACTGTGTCTGAATAAGTGAAACAGCTGAAAAAGCACTTGCTGCAACACAAACAGATAAGAAAAATACATAACCCTTGCTCATTCCAAAAGCACGTTCTCTGTTCCTTCTGGCTGCATTTCTTCTGTTCTTCTCACGTCTTGCACGCTCAATCTCCTCGCGGCTTCTTCTCTCCCGTCTTATTGGTTGTGCTTCTTCTAATTCTCTTACTGTATTTCCATTTATATAATATGTTTTACTCATTTATTTGAACTCCTTTTCAAATACTCGAAGTTTTGCACTCTTCGAACGGCTGTTTTCTTCAAGTTCCTTCTCCGAAGGAAGTATTGGTTTTCTTGTAATCACATGTCCCTTTGATTTATTACCACATACACAAACCGGAAAATTGCTTGGGCAGGTACATGGATTTTCATTCTTTTTAAAATTAGATTTTACTATTCTGTCCTCCAATGAATGGAAAGTTATTATGCAAATTCTTCCTTCATCATTCAGGAGGTCTATCATATCATCTAAGTTATCCTGTAGTACATCAAGTTCATGATTTAATTCAATTCTAATTGCCTGATATGTTCTCTTCGAAGGATGTCCTCCTGTAGCTCTAACCTTTGACGGAATAGCTGCTTTTATTATTTCATTAAGCTCGCCTGTTGTCTCAATCGGTTTATTTGCTCTTGCTTGTACGATATGCTTTGCAATGTTTTTTGCAAATTTATCCTCTCCATAATCTCTGATAATTCTAAACAACTCCATCTCACTGTAGTCGTTTACAATATCTCTTGCTGTAAGGGCTTGTCTATCGTCCATTCGCATATCAAGGGGAGCATCCTCCACTCTGTACGTAAATCCTCTCTCCGGTGTATCTAACTGAAAGGAAGAAACTCCAAGATCAAGTACAATTCCATCAACCTTATCTATTCCCAGGTTATGGATTACATTCTTCATATCAGAATAATTACTTCTTACAATCGTAACCCTGTCCATGTAATCCTTCAGACGTTCACTGGCTGCTGCTATTGCATCTGAATCTTGATCAATCCCAATAAGTCTGCCTTTCTCTGAAAGCCTCTTGCAGATTTCAATTGAATGACCTGCTCCTCCAAGTGTTCCATCAACATAGATTCCGTCAGGTTTAATATTTAATTCTTCGATTGTCTCATCTCTAAGTACGGAATAATGTTTGAATTCCACCTTTTATCTCCCTCTCTTTACTAAATTCCAATTCCAAGCTCGGCCATGTGTTCAGCAATCTCATCCATGTCGTCATAATCTGTACTCTCAAGATATCTGTCCTTGCTCCAGATTTCTACTCTGCTGTAAACTCCCACCGAAACAATATCTTTATCTATCCCGGCATACTCTCTTAAGTTTGCTGGGAGAAGAATTCTTCCCTGCTTGTCCACTTCGCAATTACAAGCTCCTGCGAAGAAGAATCTAAGGAATTTTCTTGCATCCTTTGAAGTAAGTGGTTTTTCTCGAAGGCTTTCCTCTATGCGATGCCATTCTTCATTTGAATAGACGAACAAACAACCATCCAGACCCTTTGTCACAACAAATTCATTTCCAAGCTGTTCCCTGAACTTTGATGGAACAATCAATCTGCCCTTTGCATCAACTGAATGATTATATTCACCCATGAACATGGCATCCGCACCTCCTTCCCTTCATAAATGATATTAAGTGTTTCACCACTTCCCACCACTTATATGGGTTTTGGCACCACTTTCCTCCACACATCATATATAATACTCCCTAAGCCCATTAAAATCAAGGATTTTAAGCAAAAAAATAACGCAAAGTCATAAAACTTTGCGTTACCTTTTTCCTATGATTTTGTGGGTTTTTATATAAAACATGACTATTATGTGGTGGAATGTGGTAGTTATTGTTTTCTCGCCCTAATTTCACCCACAACAATCCACACAATAGCTGCAGATGCCATAACTACTGCTACCACCTGAGATACCGGATAGTTCACAACCGGCAAAAGAAGCTGGTCTGTCCTAAGACCTTCTATCCAAAATCTACCTATTCCATATCCAAATAAATATAAAAGGAATACCTCTCCATCAAACTTTTTATGTTTAGTAAAAGCAATTAGAATTATAAGCAAAACCAAATTCCACAGAGATTCGTACAAAAATGTTGGATGAACCTGAATATAGCTAATTCCATCTACCTGAACAATATTTGCCAGAAGCTCCTCTGTACAGTCAGAGCTTCTAACTGCTGAAAGTGGAAGCTGCATTGCAAACAAACCATCTGTGTATCCTCCAAATGCCTCTCTGTTAAAGAAGTTTCCCCATCTTCCTATTATTTGTCCAAGAACAAGACCAAGGCCTGCCGTATCGCACAACAGACCAAATTTTATCTTTTTGACCTTCGCAAAAACAAAAGTAGTGATTATGGCAGCTATCACACCACCATAAATAGCCAGCCCACCCTGTCTTGTGTTGAATATACTTAGTAAATCATCCTTGTATAATTCCCATCTGAAGACTACAAAATAAATTCTTGCACCTATGACAGAGCAAACAATTGCAACAATTGCCAAATCAAAATATGTATCAGGATTTTGTCCTGTTTTCTTTGCCATCCAACAAGCTATTCCTATTCCAGCCAGCATACCAAGGGCAATTATTATTCCATAATATGCAATTGGGAAATTCCCAATCATTATCGTCTTCCCAACATGTTCCAAATATATATGCAGATTAGGGAAATTAATATTGTAATCCATCCATTCTCCTTTTAACAAAGGCGGAAGCTTCATGCATCCGCCCTCATTTACTAATTCTTTTTTTCTGCTATAACTAATTGGCTAACGTTCAAAGCTTGAACATTCTGTTTCACTGGAATTATCTGCATGACCACCTGCAATACCAATATGTTTTGCAGAGCATTTATAAGACGCATTATATTTGCACTCAACAGCTTCACAGGAAACATCAGTCTCCTTCTTGACACAGCGACAAGAATTATCTACCTTGTCAGAAGTTTTTGGCTTAAAGCTTCCACAACTGGTCTCTGATGGTAAAATTGCATTGTTACCTTCCACGGAAATGTCGTTACGGCTACAGCTTTTGTCCTTGTTGTAAGCACAATTAATCACAGTACAATCCAAATTTGTCATATTCATACCTCCTTCTGTTTATTCAGAAGTTAGTATTTCCCATAACAAATTATTTATGCTTTTCTTCCTCCGGAAGTTCCACACGGATTTCTTTTGTTCTGATTTCTTTGCAAATCTGCTCGATGAAATCAGAAAGTGGCTTAGATCCTTCATTTCCTTCATAACGGCTTCGTACGGAAACTGTTCCCTCTTCCTCTTCCTGAGCACCGACCACAAGCATATATGGAAGCTTGTCAAGACGAGCTTCTCTAATCTTGTAACCAATCTTCTCAGCTCTGTTATCAACAGTTACATCCACATCATTTTTCTTCAATTCAGCGGCAACCTTGTTAGCGTAGTCAATATATTTTTCTGAAATTGGAAGCACTCTTACCTGCTCTGGGCAAAGCCATGTAGGGAATTTTCCTGCATAGTGCTCAATAAGCCATGCCAGAGTTCTCTCGTAACATCCCATAGATGTTCTATGGATAATCCATGGTAGCTTCTTCTCGCCATTCTCATCGATATAGTACATTCCGAACTTTTCAGCAGATGCACAGTCTAACTGGATTGTAACCATTGTGTCTTCTTTTCCATACACATTTTTTGCCTGGATATCAATCTTAGGACCATAGAACGCAGCCTCACCGTCAGCCTCTGTGTACTTGATGTTGTTTTTATCCATAACATCTCTTAAATACTGCTGTGTTGAATTCCAGTACTCCTCATCACCAAGATACTTCTCTGTATTCTCTGGATCCCACTTAGATAAACGGTATGTTACATCACCATCAATTCCAAGTGTAGTCATTACATAATGGCAAAGCTCTGTACATCTTGTGAGCTCTTCCTCTGCCTGCTCTGGTGTAAGGATAATATGAGCCTCTGTGATTGTGAACTGACGTACTCGTGTAAGTCCATGCATTTCACCTGAATCCTCGTTACGGAAAAGTGTAGATGTCTCTGCCATTCTGTATGGTAAATCTCTGTATGAGTGCTGCTCATTCATATAAACATAATACTGGAATGGACATGTCATTGGACGAAGAGCCATTGTCTCCTTATCCTCATCATCCTTGTTTAAGATGAACATTCCATCCATATAGTGATCCCAGTGACCTGAAATCTTGTAAAGATCAGCTTTTGCCATAAGTGGTGTACGTGTACGGACATATCCCCACTCCTTATCCTCAAGGTCTTCAATCCATCTCTGGAGCTTCATAATCATCTTTGTTCCCTTTGGTGTAAAAAGAGGAAGTCCCTGTCCAATTACATCAACAGTTGTAAAAAGTCCCATCTCTCTGCCAAGCTTGTTATGATCACGATTCTTTGCATCCTCTCTTCTTGCAAGGTCAGCCTGCAAATCCTCTTTGTTATTGAAAGCAGTTCCATAAATTCTCTGAAGACGAGCCTTCTCCGAATCACCTCTCCAATATGCCATTGAAGATGAAATAAGCTTAAACGCCTTAACACCCTTTGTACTCATAAGATGTGGGCCTGCACATAAATCTACAAAGCCACCCTGATCATAGAAGGAAATCTCAGCATCCTCTGGAAGATCTTTGATGAGCTCAACCTTGAAAGGCTCACCCTTCTCCTCCATGTATTTGATAGCCTCTTCTCTTGGAAGTGTAAATCTTGTAATCTTGTTTCCTTTTTTAATGATTTTTTTCATCTCAGCCTCAAGAGCATCTAAATCCTCTCTTGAAAATGGTTCATGATCAAAATCATAATAAAATCCATCATCAATAGCTGGTCCAATAGTAATCTTTGCATCTGGGAAAAGATTCTTAACAGCTTCTGCTAAAATATGTGATGCTGTATGACGCACTATTGGAAGAGATGCTTCATCTCTTGTTGTGATAATATTGAGTTCGCAATCCTCTTCTACAATTGTTCTAAGGTCTACTACCTCTCCGTTAAGTTCACCAGCACATGCTACTCTTGCAAGTCCCTCACTGATATCAAGTGCAATATCATACACACTTTTTGCTTCATTGTACTCTTTTACAGAGCCATCCTTTAATGTTACTTTCATTTCATTCTCCTTATATATTATTATCAGTTTTAAATAATAGTTTTATTCTTCTTCTATTTCACCATCGCTCTGCTCTCCATAGTTGTAAACCTGATTTCCGCACACTCCAAACCTCTGATTTTTTCGTGGAGAAATAAGCATTCCAATTATTGAGCCAGCCATTACACTAATTGCAACGGTTAGAAGGAAGTCCACTTTGGAAATATGTAACTCTTCTGGCATATCCTTAATCATATTAACCAAACGTTTCATCCTGTATATCACCTTCTTTCATATATTCAAGAGCGCCCCAGCATTCTTGCTGCGGAATGCGCGTCAGCTATGCTGACAATTTCATCTGCGAATTCCTGTAATCCGCCGGAGGCTTTTATCTCAGTTGGAGATTGTACTCCCACTGAGATAAAAAAATCCCTGATACTACAATACAATAGTATCAGGGACGATATCTCGTGGTTCCACCCTAAATTCACCTGCTTGAAATATGTATAAAATAAGCAAGTCTCTTCTGATTATAACGGTATCACCGGATCTGATTAGGATCACTCAGAGGTGGTCTTCAACAAGCCATTCACTGGAATACTCTCACCAAAATGCATTCCTCTCTGATGCTTCAAGCTTATCTACTCTTCTCTTCATCGTGTTATCTTTTATACTAATTATAGCCTCTCTTTTAAGAAATTCAAGTACAATTTACTGTTCTTTCAACATACAGCACTTCTTGTATTTCTTTCCACTTCCACATGGACATGGATCGTTACGTCCGATTTTCTTTCCAACAACAACTGTACCAGACTTCTTCTGCTCTAAGTAAAGTGTGTGCTTTGTCTCTGCATCAAAAATCTCATCCCACATTGGAAGATTGTAAAGCCAATCAGCCTTTGCATCTACCATGTTCTTATAAAGCTTCTCTTTATCAAATGCAAGGCTAACCTTTGTGTCATCCTCAAGCTCTTCGATTGGGTTTGGAGCAATAAGGCTGTCATTGATTCCATCCAAGAAACCTGCCATCTCCAATGTAGATAATTTATATTTCTCAGCGAGTTCCTTAACAGTTCCCTCTACAACCTCATCTGGATTTGTGAGGAGCTGCTCATAAACTCCTTTCTCAAGTAAAAAGTATCTCTGCCAGAAACGCTGTAACTCACCCTGGTTTGCATTTTCATTGTAGGCAATCTTATGCCACTCTTGTAATAAAGCCATTGCTTTTACCACCTTTTTCTCATTATATAATTGCACTCACAGTGCTTTCCTATTATATCAAACAAGCGTCTTGACGTCAATTTAGATTTTTGTTACTATTCACGTAAATTCTTTAATTCAAAGGAGATAACCATGAAAAAAGTAAAACAAATTATTGCAATTCTCGGTGTAGTGCTGTTGCTGGGGCTTTACGTCATCACACTTATAATGGCAATAACAGATAATAGTTCCACAATGTCAATGTTTGAAGCTTCTGTTGTAGCTACAATTTTGATTCCCGTATTACTATGGACCTACACCTTTATATACAAACTTTTGAAAAAATATTACGGTCCAGACAAAGATTCTGCAAACACTGTATCTGATAGTAAAACTGATGCCAACAGCAAAACTAATATCAAAAACAACAAGTAACTATTGTTCTGTACTCACTTCTTCTGTTCCAGCTTCTTCTGTATTAGTTTCTTCTGTATCAGTTTCCTCTGTATCAGTTTCCTCAGCCAACAAGTTCTCATAGCTTTGATTAAATGCGGTTACGAGACTGGAGTCAATTAGGTATACCTTTTCTCCATCCACCTTAAGATAGTACTCTGACAACAACTCATTGTAATTTCCTATGGTCAGTGTGTGGTTTTCACCAGATGTTCCAACTGTAATCACATTGCCAGGTGAATCAAATCCGAAGTCATCTTCATAGGTGGTATCCTCCACTTCCTCCTTGGCTGTCACCGATTCAAGGGCTGAGATTAATGAATTAATAGCATCCTCATCAATATCAGCAGCTGTATCTTTCTCGCATATCCAATTAGAATCACTATCCTTATGGAATAAATAATTCTCACCATCTATGATAAATGATAATGATTCAACCTGTGACTTGTCAACTGTAAGCACCTCTATACTTTCCTCTGTCTCTGAATCATTCTCTTCATTTTTATTAATTTTCACCAAAGCAAAGTATGCTATTACAAGCACAACAAGAATCACTATCAATCCAACAAACTGCTTTTTCTGTTTATTAATTATTGCCTTCTTCATTATTTCTTTCTCCTTACTGCCCATATCGCAATGCCTGCCACAATCAGTATAATTGGAATAATAAGCATTATAACAACCCACAGCATAACTGCTGTAAATGTACTTACAGTAATATTTGAAAGACTGTATTCTTTTTCAGGTATTACACTTGTTGCCAGTTCTACCTCACCAACCATCTTAGACACAATATCAGTAAACATAGTTGCATTGTTTCCATAAACTGCTGAGTTGTATTCATCAGCAAGGAAATACTCTGTTCCAATAACAACAAGCTCAGAACCCGAAGCCGAATCATTAACCGCAAGACCTAATGTAAATACACCTGTCTCATCACCATCTTCATACTCAGCTGTTTTTATATCCTGCCAATCGCTCTTAAGCACTGCTTTTTCAGTTGTTTCAAGCAAAGGCGTATAGGTAATATCGGAAGCCTCACTATCCTCATCATACTCAATTGCCATACTGGCCGGTGTAAAAATATATCCATTATATGCATTCGCTGTGTAATCTGTATTGTCAATTGAAGGTAATAAATACAATGGATTACCATTCAGATAGTAATTTGAGTCACCCTCACAGACCACTCCATCCTTAAAGCTCACACCATATTCTTCAATAATAGAATTAAAATTTGGTGTCTCCGCATTGTATGCATAACATCCTGTAATAATAGCTTTTCCGCCATTCCTTAAATATTCTGTAACTTTTTTTGCATCGTCGGCTGAAAAATCTGTTGCTGGTGAATTAATAATTACCGCCACCGCATCATCAGGCACAGCATCCGCTTTTAATAGTTCAAGCTCCTTTACCATCACATTTGCTTTTCCCAAAACGTCTGAGAAAGCATCTCCTATAGCAGTCTCATCATGACCTGTAACTGTGTATACAACAGGAAGTGTATCTGTATCCATAGTACAATACTCAATAGCACTTGTAATCTGCCCCTCAGCATCATATCCTACCAATTGATTATTATATGTGTAGGTAGAATAATCCATAGAAGCCTGATAATCATATATATCATAAAAATCAATAACTCTCGAACGCTTATCACTGACAACAATCAAACTGTTTGTAGTCGGCGCTGAATCCGTATAATCAGCATAAAAATATGGATTTGTAGATGGACTTACATACTCAACCTTTATATGTTTGGATAAAGTTTCATACCTTGACAGAGTTTCATCAATTGTCTCATCCTTCGAAGCTTCGGAGTTCAAAACATAAATTGTAATATCATTCTCCAAACCAGACAAAAATTCCTTTGTTTCATCTGTTATAGAATAAATCTGATTCGAAGAGCAGTCTATTGATGCAATAGTCTCAGGTATCTGATTTACCACAAGATTTACCACAACAGAAATCACACAGGCAACAGCAATAAATCCCACAGAAAACATTCCTGTTACTATCTTTTTAACACTCATGCTCCAACGTCTTTTTTGTATTGACTGAGTTGTGAGGAAACACAAGAGTATAATAACAGTCAAATAATAAACTACACCTTTAAGATCCAGACATCCGCTGACAAATCCATCAAAAGGTGTATATAAGTCAAAGGCAGCCATCACCTTAGTAAGAATATTTCCTGTTGATGAAACCAGATTTTCAAGCGCAGTCATCATATAGCTCATAAATAAAAGTGCAAATGAAACAATTGCTGATATAATCTGGCTCTCAGTCAAAGATGACACAAACATACCTACAGCTATACACGAAGCGCCATAGAGCCAGAAGCCAAACAGTGACACATAACACTCACCCCAGCCTACTGTTCCAAAAAGAGACATTACCAGTGGAGAAAGGGCAAACACAAGGATATCTATTGAAAAAACTGCTACCATAGCCAAATATTTACCTGCTACAATTTTTCCAATTGACACTGGTGATGTTAGAATTAACTGATCTGTTTTTGTTCTCCTCTCATCTGTAAAACATCTCATAGAAAGAATAGGAACAGCTATGAGTAAAACAAATGATATAGCACTTAATGTATACGAAATATATGGATAACCATTTTTCAAATTGTAAGCATAAAAATACAATCCAAAAACACATAAAAATGCAGCTACAAACAACCATCCTATTACCGTTTGAAAATATGATTTAAATTCTCTTTTAAATATTGCAAACATTATTTCTGTTCTCCTTCATCTGTCAATTCAAGGAAGACATCCTCAAGGGATTTACTTACTGTCTTCATTTCCAATATAACTGCATCGCAGCTAATCACCTTCTCAAAAACATGTTCCCTGACATCTGATTTCTTTTTAGCTGTAACAATCAGCAATGAAGTTCCTTCCTCAGAAGCATCACATATATTTACATTGGTCACATTTTCAATATCCTTAACAGAATTTGCAACTGCCTCCGCATCCCCTTTAATCGTCAGACTGATTTCCTGCTCTCCAGACATTTCTGACAAAAGCATTTCTGTGGAATCACTGGCAACCAGCCTGCCTTTTGAAATAATAAAAACATGATCACAAACCGCACTTATTTCAGTGAGAATATGGGAACTTAGAATAACAGTGTGATTCTCTCCAAGCTTCTTGATTAGGTTCCTTATCTCGATAATCTGCATTGGATCAAGTCCAACCGTAGGCTCATCCAGTATAATTACCTCAGGATACCCAAGTATTGCCTGAGCCAGTCCAACTCTCTGTTTATAGCCCTTTGATAAATTTCTTATCATCCTGCCTGACACCTCTGTGATTCCAGTTGTATCCATGGCCTCTTTTACATATTTTTTTCTGTTTTTCTTATCCAGTTTTTTGAGTTCTGCCACAAAATCAAGATATTCTACGACTGTCATATCTATGTACAATGGTGGAATTTCAGGAAGATATCCCACACATTTCTTAGCCTCCTCCGGCTGTGTGAATATATCAAATCCATTGATTTTGACCTCTCCACTTGTAGCGCCCAAATATCCTGTAATAATATTCATGGTAGTAGACTTTCCTGCTCCATTTGGTCCCAGAAATCCATATATTTTTCCAGGCTCAACCTTAAGGGAAAGATTATCTACTGCAACGTGATCTCCATATTTTTTCACCAGATTATTAATCTCAATCACAATGCAAACCTCCTTATTTTTTTGCTTATAAAACCATAAAATAAAAGAGTGTTCAATTTGTGAACACTCTTTTAAAAAAATAAGTCCATATTATCTTACAATCATTGCTTCTCTGTCAGCACCTGTTCCAATAAACTTAACTGGTACCCCAATATATTCCTCTATGAACTTGATATAGTTCTGTGCCTTTTCCGGTAATTCTTCGAAGGTCTTACATCCAGCGATATTGCTCCATCCACCTTCAAGTTCCTTGTAAACTGGTTTTGCATTGTTAAGCATATCAAGATTTGTTGTGAAATCCTCTGTAACTGTTCCGTTTACATCATATCCTACGCAAACCTGAATCTTATCAAAGTTTCCAATTGTATCAAGATGATTTACAGATAGTGCTGTAAGTCCATTTACTCGCTTTGCATATTTTAATGTAACAAGATCAAGCCATCCACATCTTCTTGGTCTTCCTGTTGTTGTTCCATACTCATGACCAAGCTCACGAATCTTATCTCCTGTCTCATCCAAAAGCTCTGTAACATATGGTCCCTCACCAACTCGGCTTGAGTACGCCTTGATTACACCATATACATTTCCAATATCTGTTGCACTGAGACCTGTTCCTGTAAGGATTCCTCCAATTGTTGGATTTGAAGAAGTAACAAATGGATATGAACCAAAATCAATGTCAAGTAATGTAGCCTGAGCTCCCTCTACAACAACCTTCTTATCTTCCTCCAAAGCCTTGTGAAGTAATGTGATTGTATCACATACATATGGTTTTAACTGATTTGCGTAATCCATATATGTAGCATATGTCTTTTCAAAATCAAGCTCTGTTGTATAATCAGTTTCCGGATCAAATAATTTAAGAAGCGACAACTTAATCTCTGTCATCTCCTGTAAGCGCTCTTTAAAGTTTGGAGCATACAAATCTTCTACTCTAATACCAGATCTTTCGAATTTATCACAATAAGATGGTCCAATTCCTTTACCAGTTGTTCCAATCTTGTTAGCCTTTCTAGCCTTCTCGAGAGCAATGTCAAGTTTACGATGATATGGGAAAATAACATGAGCCTTATCACTTATTTTTAAGTACTTCTCAACATCATATCCATGACTCTTCAAATTACTAATTTCATCAAGCAATACCTCAGGATTAAGAACCACTCCATTTCCAATTACACCTACTGTATGTCCCGAAAGAAGTCCTGATGGAATAAGATGCATCGCATACTTTACACCGTTCGCCTTAATCGTGTGTCCAGCGTTATCTCCGCCTGTTGCACGAACTGCCACATCAGCATCACCTGCAAGATAGTCTATAACCTTTCCTTTTCCTTCATCACCATAAAAGCAGCCAATTACTACATCTACTTTTGACATTTTAAATGCCTCCCTTAATTAATAGTTGATTTTCTTAGAGCAAGCAATCGCTAATGCTCCTGGTCCTATATGACATGAAACCGACAATGAAAGCGGATTCATAATTATCTCATTATTTGGGAACGCCTCCTGAACCTCTGCCCTAAATGCCTCAGCAGCTTCCTTATCAAATGTATATGCCATTTCAAGGTTCATCTTTGCACCATCTGGGCTATCAAATCGTTTTTCAAAATCAGCCTTCATAGCTTCAATCATTATACTCTTAGCCTGTTTGACTGTACGTGCTTTTGCGAAAGCATCAAGCTTTTCCCCTTGAATCTGAAGAACAGGTTTGAGCTTGAGAAGTGTTCCGAGAGCCGCAGCAGCAGGTGTAATTCTTCCTCCTTTTTTCAAATACTCAAGAGTATCAACCATGATATATATGGAAGAATTAAACTTCTCCTCCTCAAGGATTTCTTTGATTTCCTCCGCCGACTTTCCTGCATCAGCCATAGCCTTGGCATCCATTACAGACTGTCTCATAGTTACTGAGATTCTCTGATTATTTACTACCTGAACTTTTCCATCATAGTCCTGTGAAAGCATATATGCTGTCTCACATGAACTTGAAAGACCTGATGACATTGGAATATGCACAATCTCATCATACTCTTTTAGGAGTTCGTCCCACTTATCTGTCACATCTCCAACAAGTGGCATAGATGTCTTGATATCGCCCCCCTCTGCAAGTCTCTCATAAAACTGCTCCTGAGTGAGATCTATATCCTCATAAAACATTTCTTCATTAATATAAAATGGCATAGGAAGTACAACCACACCAAGCTCTTTTGCCTCAGCCTGTGTAATTCCACTATTTGAATCTGTAACTATTACAACCTTACTCATTTATTAAAGTCCTCCAATAGATTCCTTTTCTTATCAACAGCGATTAGTATAGCATAGACTACCGCAAAACGCAAACAAGGTTTTTCATTTATAACCTTTTACAATCCACCTAACAAAGGCAATCCAGCTGATTCCAATAATTCCTGAAGCTCCATCACACTAAATTTATGAGTTATCCCAAAAATGATAGCAGCATCTCTTTTGCATTTCACATACAAAATCCCTTTGTTTGCAGTTATAAGCATCAATTGAGTCTCATCTAATGATAATTCCATGCCAAGTGCAATCTGTATCAGCTTATCCCGTGACGGAACTCTCGTTCCATTAAATATCTGATGCCCGTAAGTTCTGTCAATCTGAGACTTTATAATCACATGTTCAGCTACAAGACCTCGCTCTTTACAAAGCTTACTCAAATACTCTGATATAGGTTGTTCTTCAAATACTTTTGCATTTCTGTCTATTACTTCTTGAAAATTTTTGCTTTTAATAAGCTGTTCAACCAAAGAACTTGTAGTAACCATCACACCCCCTCCCCTTTTAACATATATCATAACGCAAAAGAGGGATTGCATCAATCAATCCCTCCTTTTTAGTCTATTAATTACTCTGTTTTTTTCTGTACATACCCACTGTAAGCATTGTCATACCAACGAAGAATAAAACATATATCATACCTGCAGCAGTTGCATCCCCAGTTTTTGGTGAAGTCTGAGCGGTTGTCTTATTTGCATTTGCCTGATTTGTATTTGTTGCATTTGTTGTACCTGTATTTGTCGTACCTGTACTTGTATTTGTTGTATTTGTATTTGTTGTTTTATCACTTGGTTTTGTTTCCGTTGGTGGATTACTATCTGTTCCCTTATCCCCAAGCTTATTACTGCGAAGTTCCTGATCCTCTGCTACAAAGTATGTACTGAAGGAATTCGTGTTACAGGTAATACTTCCTCCAAAAGCACCGCTTCCATCATATACAAATAATTTTTCGATTGTTCCATCATCCTTCACGTGATATACTGCCGGCTTTGAGAAACCTGATAAATTGTCAATATAGAGATTTACAGTTGTTTCAGGCTCCACCTTTCTAGCATTATCCTGTATCAGGCTGATATCCATAACTACAAGCTTAGAATCCGTCTTGGTGAGGACATCCTTAACTAATTTCTCCCTGCTGCTATCTACAGCCTTAGCACATGGATATGTTGTTGCACCCACAACACTCTTTGATACATCAATAAGAAGTGAATCATCTCCTATCGCAGCTGATGTACCATGAACTGTCTCTCCACTTATGACACGCTCTGTCATAGAATAAAAGTCTTCAGTATCATACACACTGTATCCTACATATCCATCTAATGATGTACCAAGTCCCACAAATTCACCATTTTTTATAACGGCTCCTGCATCAGATTTTGAACCATAAAAGCTTTCTGGTACAAAGCTTAATGTATTTTGTACACTCGGATCCAAATCATCATAGTATCCGAACAAATCAACATTTCCATTGACTGTCAAATTTCCTATATAACTATTGTTAAGGCTGACAAGACCAACATTTCCATTGACTGTTACATTGCTGTCTGCCGTACTCTCGGTTGTCCAGACACGCTTGCCATCGTCGGTCCAGACATAATCCAAGTAAGTTGGATTACCTGAATCTTTCCGCTCTGCCACATTTACACAGGCCAGATCCATAATTACATTTCCGTTTACAGTGACATTTCCTTTTGTAAACCAGAGTGCATACAAATCAGCATTAAATGTATGACTCTTTCCGTCTGTTACAGACACTATATCCTTGTCCTTAATAAGACTTTCCGGGTTATCCTCATATACCAGATACTGTACCGGATTCACAATATCCTCTGTAAGCATTCCACCTCTTGAGTCTACATACCAGTACTGATACCACACATTGCTGCCTATAGGTTTTCCGTTCTCGTCATATTTTCCTACTATCGTCCACTGTGATGTATCATCCCCATAATCATACATATCATTAGGATAAAGCATATCTTCTGTGTAGTAATATGCCTTTGCCACATATGGATGATCTGTCGGCACTGGGTAGTCTGCGCTACTTTCGTAAGCACTAACAGGTTTATCAATCTTTGCACAACTTGATTGTCAGGTTTCCTATTACTCCAAGAGCACTACCTTTTGTACCTGTAATACTGTTTGTTCCCTCTAATACCAAAGTCAGTGGCACCTCAGACCACACAGCATCGCCCCCACTGCCCTCTGGAACTCCAGTAAATTGAAAATTGCGAAGTGTCATTTTCGCACCATCCGCTGTTTTCTCAATTCTCATGGTGTAATCTTCTGCTGTTGCCTCAACGATATTTCCTGCGTCATTTACTTTCCAATATTCCGGCGCAGATTCGTTTCCATCAATATATACACACTGATATTCAGAATTTAAAGGTTCATCAAGTACTGGAAGATTGTTCATACAATCAACTGCATACGAATAATCTAAATTCAGATCATTGTATCTATCAGACACATTGCCCTGTTCCTCCGCCGTAAGTGCCCCATACGCAGTCTGAAATACAGTATACTTTTCCTGTAGAACTGCATATTTACTCTCACAATTTTCCCGCGCATTCTGAGCCTCTATAAATAGGCTGCCAGCATTATCATCTCCGTTCTCTAAGGCCTGCATATACCGGTCATATGCGCCCATAGTAACAAGCACTTCTCCACTCCATTCGCCACAGTATGCTTCTATTGCTTCCCAGAAATCAGCACTAGCCGTACCATACTCTGATGACGCTGTAACATAAGCAGCCATCTCACTATCGCCTGCAAATACCGTATTTTGTGAAATCATGCACAAAAACATTGCCCCTACGAGCACAAGGCTCGTAATTCTCCTTTTTACTTTCCCCATATGTAACCTCCTTATCAAGCCGGTTTCCAACATATTCCTATTATATGAGAAAAGTACTAAAAATAGGTGTGCAGGCAGCACATAACAGTATAAAAATTTATTTTGTTCTCTTATATATCGAACCCTCCCGTTCAAGTAACCCCTCTGAAATCATATCCCTTCTTATAGTGCAGAAATCATCATTAAAATCTGCAATAATGATATTTACTTCTCTCTCAGTGTATTCCCTATCAAATTCAAAGGATTTCACCATCTCTTCAAGAACAATTCTCTCCTTCTTTCTCTGGCTTGGAATAGATTTGAGCTTTCCATATTCAAAAAATGCATCAAGAACCTTCTTTCTGTAGGCTTCCTCCCTCTCCTTCTGCAAGGTGCTTTCTGATGTTTTTTCTTTGAGAATATCTATCATCCTAGCTTCAAAAATCTGCTTATTGATAGAATACATGGTGTAATACTGATCCTTATACGAAGAGACTGCTTTCGCATCCTCAAGCTTTTTTAAATGAAATGATATGGTAGCAGGTGTTAAATTTAGTCGTTCTGCCAAACGTTCTACATACATATCCTCTTCCATTAAAGACTTAAGTATCTGCATTCTGGATTTATCCGCCAGACATTTAAATAATGAAATTGCTTCCTGTTCTGTCATTTGATTATCCCCCTACTTTACAAATAACTCTTCGAATTTATCTACAATAATTGATGCTGTGTTAAGCTTTGCTTCCTCCATCAGGATTTTCTCCACATCATCATTTCCCCTTGCTGCTTCGAGAGACTTTTTCCAGCTTGCTGGGACATTTTCAGCAAGTCTCATAAATGATTCCTTGAGCACTTCTGCATCGCCATTTGCCTTTAAATATGACGCATCAAATAAAGACTTAAAAATATCATATATGTTATAGCTTGCCCTTAAGAATCTCGCTTCATCTGCCCTGTCATCCTTGACAAGCTCATCTATTTTTTCTCTTGTTTCTGCCTTTGATTTTTCAAGAAATAACTCCCATTCCTGTTTTTTCTTATCCATAGTTACCTCCTTTGCATCTGCCTTATACGATCTCACCCTTTGTAACAAAATCCATATGGAAGCGGCACTGGTTTTTGCCACCAAACATGTGGTTCATTCCGAAAGCTATATGAAATGTTCCATATGCATTTTCATCTATTGTTGAATCCCCTTCATTTCCAGTCACATTTGGATTCATCCCAATTCCAAGCTCTGCCACAATATCTGCACCTGTTTCATCAATTTCTGACATAAACAAATTAAATTTCTCACAATCAGATGTTTGAAAATGACCATTCTTTATAGTTAATGTCACATCCTCAAACACACCAACCTGCTCCACTGCCAGTTTCTCGAAATAGATTTTACCGTTCGTCTTTTCTTCAACTGGTGCAATATAAATTTCTCCACAGGGAAAAGCTCCCTCGCCTGCATCAGTATACCATGTTCTTCCAGTTGTATCCAACTCAAGTTCGCAATTTTCACCAGTTTTTACAACTCTCATATCGCCTGATAATCTTGCAATTTCTTTTTCACACTCTTCCTTGAGCTTGATGTAGTCAATATCTAATGCTTTTTCAACCCTTCTCGCATAATCCACATAAGGTATTCCTGCCATCTCGGCATTCATCTTGGAAGGCATTGTAATCTGAATCATCTTTTCTCTCTCACTCATAAAACCAAACAATTCCTGAAGAATCCTTCCAAAAACCGGATATTTATCTCTCTCCAATTTTCTTGGTGGCATTCCAGCTGGTCTTTCCATAAAATCAATAATAACCGTAGTATCTGCTACATTCTCAAACCACTTTGCACTAAGTCCTTCTGAATTCTCCTTAATCAAGTTCATAATATACTCATCTGTATATCTGATAGTGTGGTAAGAGATTTCTTTCTCGTTTAATACTTCTTCAAAATCTCTAAGATCAGATAATTCCTCCTCGCATCCCCAAAAGTTTACAAGAAGTGTATCTGTATCTTTTATATTCATTGCATCAACCATTTTATCATATATTCTTTTTTCCATAATTTTCTTCATCCTTATCTAACAATATTTATAAATCTATTTTTATATTTATCTAACCGGTTGATATTAATTTATCACCATCGACATATTATGTCAATATTTATTTTTATATCCATCAAATTAATACACAAAAAAAGAATTCAATGTATATAACCATAAACATTGAATTCTTTTATCAGTTGCATAAATGACAAATACTCTTAAACCTTAATCGCGTTTTATTATCTTATTTTTCTGATTTTTCCACCAAATAAAAATACACCTTTTCCTCATCGTTTTCACCGCTAGTTGCTTCTATGGCTTCGTATATCTTCTTGATATCTTCTACGCTACGTTCCAAGTGCTCCGCAGCTATTTCTGGAGATAATCCTTTTTTATATTTCTTACAACATTGTTCTATAAATGATAATATAGCACCTTGTTCTCTCCCTTCTTCTCTTACCTCATCCCATAATGTACACACGTTTCGTTCACCTACCTTGT
>CAMFPD010000003.1 GCA_945971355.1 uncultured Lachnobacterium sp. | reverse complement strand
TTGTAATTTTTTCAGCTTCTTCAATTGAGCTGATACCATAGCTGTTTAATACAGCGTTAATCTGGTCAATTCTTCTTTCATATGATTCAAATAAAGCCATTTTTATCTATTCTCCTTTCTCTAAATATTACTGACTATTCCTGTCTAGGATCGATGATCTTAGCAGCGTCAGCAACACGACCATACTGGCCCTTTGCTTTCTCCCAAGCTGTGTTAGGATCGTCACCCTTCTTGATAAAGTCAGTCATCTTTCCAAGAGAAACGAACTGATATCCGATTACTTCATTGTTCTCATCAAGAGCGATTCCTGTTACATATCCCTCTGCCATCTCAAGGTAACGAACACCCTTCTCTTTTGTTGCGTACATTGTACCAACCTGAGAGCGAAGTCCCTTTCCTAAATCCTCAAGACCAGCACCGATTGCAAGTCCATCATCAGAGAATGCAGACTGTGTACGTCCGTAAACAATCTGTAAGAAAAGCTCTCTCATAGCTGTATTAATAGCATCACAAACTAAGTCTGTATTTAAAGCCTCGAGAATTGTCTTTCCCTGTAAGATTTCAGCTGCCATAGCTGCTGAATGTGTCATACCAGAACATCCGATTGTCTCTACGAGTGCCTCTTCGATAATTCCATTCTTTACGTTGAGAGAAAGCTTACAAGCACCCTGCTGTGGTGCACACCAGCCTACTCCATGAGTAAAACCTGAAATATCCTCAATTTTTTTGGAATGAACCCATTTTCCTTCTTCTGGGATAGGAGCTGGCTCATGTTTTGCGCCCTTAGCTACAGGACACATGTTTTCTACTTCCTTAGTGTAAATCATTTTAAGACTCCTTTCACTTATAAATTGTCTTATATTAAAACATTGTTACTGCTTTAACATTCCTTTTGCATTTTTACATATTTTTCGCCATAAGTCTAGTGGTTATATTCAATTTTCGAGTTTTTTTACTGTTTTTGTATAACATTATCTTTATCCTTGAAAATTGAATTAGCTGGAACAACACCTCTAACCCTTGATACTGGGTAAATATTGGAGTTTCTTCCAATTACAGTTCCTGGATTTAATACAGAATTGCATCCAACCTCCACATAATCTCCAAGCATTGCTCCAAACTTTTTACGTCCCGTTGCTATTTCCTCCTTTGAGTCATAGCAGTCCTTAACTACAACAAGAGTTTTGTCTGACTTTACATTTGATGTAATTGAACCTGCTCCCATGTGAGATTTGTATCCAAGAATAGAATCTCCCACATAATTGTAATGTGGCACCTGTACAGAATTAAAAATAATTACATTCTTAAGCTCTGTTGAATTCCCAACAACAGCCCCTTTTCCAACGATTGCGTTTCCTCTGATAAATGCACAGTGCCTAACTTCTGCATCCTCATCTATAATAAGTGGTCCATTGAGATATGCACTTGGGAATACCTTGGCACTCTTTGCTACCCATACATCCTCTCCCTGCATCTCAAATTTATTTGGATCAAGTGTTGGACCAATTTTTTTTATATAATCACCGATTCCCTCCAGGGCTTCCCATGGATACTCAAACTGGGACAGATATTCTCCTGCAATTGTCTCCTCTAAATTATAGAGATTTTTAATTTTAGCATTTTCCATCTTACTTTTCCTCCATATTTCAATCACTTTTCTCTCAGACGTTCTCATCATTTGCAGTATCGTTTTCTGCCAATTCAGACACCTCGCCAGACTCATGCATAGCCTCTATCTCAGCAGTAATGTCGGCAGTTTCAGAAGCATCAAGTGCTGCAAAATCAATCATTCCAGCATCTGCTTTTGTATTATCTGAATTTTCACCCGGATTGTCAAAATCAAAGCTTATCTGATTGGTCTCTGAATCATATTTAAGGCAGGAATCAAACACATTTCCAGATTTTGATGTAAAACCAAGTACCTTGTTTCTGGTCTTACCGGTTTCCAGCAATTCTTTTATTACATCCTCAGATAGTTCCACCTTTGCAATTGTATGCCATGTTTCAAAACCACATTCACACTCATACTTCCATTGTGTCTTCATAAGCTTTTTGCCACATTTTGGACAATCAACTCCTGACTCAACCGGCTTTGGTTTTTCCGGGAAATCAAAGGTTATCTCACCATCCTCTGTAAGCTTAAGTGGCGCATCAAATTTCATTCCCGTCTTTGCTACAAATCCCGAAATCACATCCGTTCTTTTTCTGATAAGAAGTTCTTTGAGCTGTGCCTCTTTGATTTTTACACTGGCTATTTTGCCAACCATAAAGCTGCAGCTTTCAGGGTCATTTTGCCTGTTATTCTCACATACAAATCCAAATGGTGCCACCTGAATCCTGCCACCACATTTTGGACATTTCACATCCTTGATGGTCTTTGCCTCCACATGGTCGAAATCATAGACTATTCGGAATCTTTTTTCTCCAGCTGCCCCTATATTATTTTGAGAATTCTGATTTTCCATAGCCGCCATTGAACTGTCCATATTTATTTCACTCAGTTCTCCGCCAGATATATTTTCAGTATTTTCAGACATCTCTTCACTTGAATTTGACTTAACTTCCTCAAGCTTAAGGCATGCATCAAACTTCTTTCCATTTTTTCCCTTGAAGCCTCTGATTGTCTCTGTCTGTCCATCATTTAAAAGCTGTTTCACATGAGCTGCTGTGAGATTTTTTCCTCCCACCTGACCGATAGAAAATCTACAGCTTTCCGGGTCATCTTTTCTATAGTTTACACATCCAAATCCAAAGGAGATCTTTTTGATTGCACCTCCACAGGCTGGACATACCACATCCTTTACAATGTCATCTGTCACCTGCTCAAAATCAAAAACAATTCTATTTTCCTCAAGCTTAAGACATGCATCAAACTTGCTGCCGGACTTTGACTTAAAGCCTCTGATTGTTTCTGTTCTACCTTCTGTGAGAAGCTGTCTCACATTTGCTTCACTTATAGTTTTGCCTGCTATCTGACCTACTGAGAAACGACAGCTTTCCGGATCATCCTTTCGGTAATTGACACATCCAAATCCAAAGGAGGTTTTCTTGATTCCTCCACCGCATACTGGACATACCACATCCTTAAGGATTTCATCCTCCACATTTTCAAAATCAAATTGGATTGTTTCCTTATCGTGCTCGTCCTTTTTTATCACAAGACAGGCATCAAACTTCTTGCCTGTCTTTGACTTGAAGCCACGTATTGTATCAGTCTTTCGTTCTGTTAAAAGCTGTACGACAGTCTCATGGCTAAGCTTTTTTCCTGCAATCTGACCTATACTAATTCCACATCCAAACGGATTTTCCCTGTCAAAATGCTCGCATCTGTACCCAAAAGCTGTCTTTAATATCTGTCCTCCACAGACAGGACACATCAGCCCCTCTACCGGTTCAGGCTCCGTATCCTGAAATTCGAATTTGATATTATATCTCCCATCCTCCATTGACGAAGTCAGTATCGCATCAAACCTCTTGCCTGCCTTCGACTTAAAGCCTTTTATCAAATCAGTTCTACCATCTGATATAAGTTTTATAACCTGTTCCTCTGGAATTACATTTCCAGCTATTTCTCCCAGCACAAACTTACAGCTATTGGCATCATCACGTTTGTAATTAGCACAGCCATACCCGAATGGAGTTGTTACAATCTCTCCACCACAAGCTGGACATTTGACTCCAATTTTTCTTCGGGCACCTGCACCTCGTCCATTCTTGCCGGCAAACTCACTGATTCTTTCTGCAAGAGATTCACGAATATCCTGACCTATCATTTTGACAGTTTCTTTTCTAATAAAGTCCTCAAGCTTATTTCTATAATCCCAGAAATCTACCGTTCCCTGAGTTATTCCCTCGAGGCCTTTTTCCCATGAAGCCGTCATTTGAGGATTTAATAGTGCTGGAACTGTCATACTTACAACCTCAAATACCATCTCTCCGAGATTTTCCGGAGACAATATCTGAGTTTTCTTATTGAGATTCAGATAACCAATTCTAACAAGCTTTTTAATTATCTCAGCTCTCGTTGCAGAGGTTCCAATTCCTGAACCCTTTATCTGCTCTCTAAGTTCCTCATCCTCTATGAGCTGTCCCGCATTTTCCATAGCAAGTACCATGGAACCTGAGCTGTACCTCTTTGGCGGAGATGTCTTACCAAACTTAATCTGATAACCATTCACCGAAACCTGATCACCAGCCTTAAGTCTGTCAGCCAGCTCAAGCATTACCTTTGGATTGACAACTATCTCATCCTCACCATTTTCTCCTCCGGAATTACCCTCAGAACCATCTGTACCAGCACCCTGATTTCCGAGAATTCTGGCATTTTCTTCCTCAAAGGATTTCTTCTTAGGTGGTGTTGCCACCTCCAGATATCCCTTTGATTTAAGAACTTTTGAGGATGAGAAAAAGCTCTCTTTCTCAACCTCTACTGTCAGCTTCACATTCTCATATTCAGCTGCCGGATAAAAAATACTAAGGAATCTTCTCACAATCACATCAAAAACAGCACGCTGTAAGGAATTGAGTGAATTCAATTCTGTAAGCTGTCCTGTTGGAATTATTGCATAGTGGTCTGTCACTTTACTGTCATCAGTATATGAAGTCTTAGCTATATTGGCATACAGCTTTTTGCTCATTATCTCATCCACAAACTGTGCTGTCGGTTCATATCCCTTAAGTCTGCTTACATTCTTATAAATTTCCTTGGCAACAGAACTTGAAAGTACTCTGGCATCAGTTCTTGGATATGTAGTAAGCTTCTTCTCATACAAGTCCTGTGCCACCTGAAGTGTTTCGTCAGGACTAATTTTAAACCGTTTAGAACACTCGGCCTGAAGCTCAGCCAGATTGAATAAAAGTGGCGCACGTTTCCTTGAGACAGACTTTTCAATCTGTTTTACAACACCAGACTTACCCTGAAGGTTTTCAATTAACTCCAAGGCATCCTTTTCTTCCTTAAAACCATTTTCCTTGTACAAGAGCGGTGACTGAAAATACTTTGAGCCCTCTATGGCCTTCCATTCTCCCTGCACGTTCGCATCTGTAAAATTACCTATAATTCTATAGAACTCAGTCTCCTTAAAGTTTCTGATTTCACGCTCTCTTATTACAACCATACCTAGAACACAGGTCATAACACGCCCTACTGCAATCGCTGTGTAAGAGGTTGTTCCAGCAGCGTTATTTAATAAATTTCCATACTTAACTGACATAACTCTGGAGAAATTAATTCCCATAGCATAATCCTCTATGGTTCGCATTATTCCAGAATTACCAAGGTTAGCATAGTCAGACATTGGTTTTGCTTCTCTAATTCCTCGCAGTATTTCCTCCTCGGTCTGGGAATCAATCCATACTCGAAGCTCCTCCATTCCCTCTCTGACACCGCCGAAGTTTCTTATATTTTCTTCAATAGTCTGTCCTTCTTTTCCAGCATCACCTGCCCAGTAAACGCGGTCAATATCTTCTCTGTGAAGAAGTCTGTTTACTATGTCATATTGTTTTCTAACATCCTTGATTACATCATACTTGTAATCCTTTGGCAAAAATGGCAGATCCTCTAATCTCCATTTTTTGTACTTTATATCGTAGTCCTCTGGATATACCAGTCCAACCAGATGACCTACACACCAGGATATAACATATTCCTGATTCTCTATATATCCGTCGTTTCTGCCACTCACCTTAAGCACTCTGGCAAATTCCTGAGCAACAGACGGTTTCTCAGTTATAATTAACGATTTACCCATATACTCCTCTTATAATTACAATTCGTTCATATTGATAAGCTTAAATCGAGGATCCCTTTTTACATAATGCTGCAATGCCGGCTCAAAAGCTGTTGCAGAAAACAGATAATAATTATCAGACGAAAGCTTTGCTTTCTCCATTGCAACTGCCATCTGCTCGCATCTTGCCATTGTCATCTGTGGTTCATTCCAGTTACAGAAGCCAATAATATTACATCTGTCATCACTTTGAGCAATTATATCAATATTTCCTGTTTTTCCAATCCATGTTCCAACCTTCGTAACCTTAATTGGAAGCTCTCCCATCTGATTTAAAAGCAATAAATATTCCATACATACATTCCTGAAGTAACGATTCATGTACCCGTTGATAGAACCGGCTATGTATGTGTTATAAAATTCTTCCTCTGACATAAGATATAAATCTGACAAATGAGGATATACAAACTTAAACCAAAAATTAACAAATGTATCACTTATCTGGTACACACCCTTTTTTGCATTATCCCATCCACCTGTTTCAAAAGATATTACTTTATTAACAATATCAAAATGGCTGAGGTTTTTCATATATACACTTATCTTGGCTCTGGAAAATCCTGTTTCAAGGAACAAATCATTCAGCTTGTCCTTTCCCTTTGCAATTGTAGCTAATATGGTATTATACACAGACAATTCTCTAAGTTCCTGTGAGATAATTGTCTCTGCCTCATTAAACAAAGCTCCATCCTTCGACAGAACAAGCCTGCATATATTTTTCTTAAAGCTCTTGGCAGGATCCCACATATCCAGATACTCAGGTACTCCGCCAAGCACTCCATATATCATAATTGATTCTCTCACAGACAATGACTCAAAAGCTCTGACTACCTCAAGGAAATTCATTTCTCCGATTTTCATTGTGTCCTTGAAATACTCCTTTGCTTCCTGCTCAGCCCAGACTATTGACGAACTTGCAAGTATTATCATTACAGGTCCTGGATACAGCTTTTTTTCTTTGAGCTTAATAATACTGCTGATAAACTCCTCATCCTTTTTCACCACATATTGCGCCTCATCGATGACAACTACAAGCTTGGTTGGATCTCCGGATTTTATCCTGTTGAAAAATTCATCATAAGTGTTTTGGGAAAATTTCACATCGAACTTATTGGCAATCTCTTCCCCCATCATTTTACGCTGCTCATCAGCAGAAGCCTGCCTGCATCTATAATAAAAAAACTTTTTGCCCTCTATAAATTCCTTAATCAGCTGCTCCTTCTGACAACCCTTTCTACCATAGAGAACCACCAGCTGATTGCCAGATTTATTGTATTTTTCCTCTAATCTGGCCAGATCACTCTTTTTAGCTTTCATAATCTCCTCCATAAACTCAGATAAAATAAATTATATCATTTTTTAACTTTTTCTCAACACAAAAATAGCATTACCATCTGAGCGTTAATCTCAAATAGCAATGCTATTTTATATAGATAATATTTTCTTATATCAACATATTATTTCTTTGTTATATATCCCTGTGCTTTAAGAAGCTCTGCACAAAGTACAGCACCACCTGCGGCACCACGAACTGTGTTGTGTGAAAGTCCTACAAACTTCCAATCGTAGACTGTATCCTCTCTGAGACGTCCTACGTTTATTCCCATTCCGTTCTCGTAATTTACATCCAGTGTAACCTGTGGACGATTCTCTTCCTCGTGGTATGTGATAAACTGCTTTGGAGCACTTGGAAGCTCAAGCTCCTGTGGAACTCCTCTGAAGTTCTTTAATGCCTCAATAAGCTGTTCCTTTGTTGGATTCTTTCTGAATTTAACAAATACAGCAGCTGTATGTCCATTGAGAACTGGCACACGGATACACTGGCATGTGATAACTGGTGACTCTGCTGGAACGATTTCCTTCTTCTCATCATCCACATGTCCCCAGAGACGAAGTGGCTCTTTCTCAGATTTTTCTTCCTCTCCACCGATAAATGGAATAATATTTCCAACCATCTCTGGCCAATCCTTAAATGTCTTTCCTGCACCTGAAATTGCCTGATATGTTGTAGCTACAACCTCATATGGCTCAAACTCTTTCCATGCTGTTAAAACAGGGGCATATGACTGAATTGAACAGTTAGGCTTAACTGCTACGAATCCTCTTGTTGTACCAAGACGTTCCTTCTGATATTTGATTACTTCCATATGCTCTGGGTTGATTTCTGGAACAACCATTGGCACATCTGGAGTCCATCTATGAGCGCTGTTATTAGAAACAACCGGAGTCTCAGTCTTAGCGTAATCCTCTTCGATTTTCTTAATCTCGTCCTTTGACATGTCTACTGCTGAGAATACAAAATCAACTTCAGCTGCAACCTTCTCTACCTCGTTTACATTCATAACCACGATTTTCTTAACAGCCTCTGGCATTGGAGTGTCCATTTTCCATCTATCTCCAACAGCTTCCTCGTATGTCTTTCCAGCACTTCTTGGACTTGCAGCAATCGTTGTCACCTCAAACCATGGATGGTTCTCAAGTAATGAGATAAATCTCTGTCCTACCATTCCTGTTCCGCCAAGAATACCTACCTTTAACTTTTCGCTCATGCTAAATTTCTCCTCTAATCCTCTTTTTACCTGTCCGCCTCACGCGAACAACTGTCTTTGTAGTAAATATATTACTTTACTTATCTAAAAAATACAACTAACAAACTTAATTAAATTACTAAATTATTTAATTAAAACTTGTTAGTATTGCACAAATACTCTTCATTGATTTTTATAACATCCTCCATTGATGTCTTGGAAGGTGCTCCGATTGTGCATCTGGTGTTTACACAGGTTTCCATAGAGATAGCATCATATATGTCCTCTTCGAACACAGGGCTGATTGCTTTTAACTCTTCAAGCTTCATATCATCAATAGCGATTCCCTTGTGGAGACAGTAAAGTACAATCTGTCCTACGATACCATGAGCATCTCTAAATGGTACACCATGTTTTACAAGATAATCGGCAGCATCTGTTGCATTTGTGAATCCATTATTAGCACTCTTACGCATCACATCATTGTTAAATTTCATTGTGTCAAGCATACCTGTAAAAAGTGCTATACATCCCTTTGCAGTATCGAATGCATCAAAGCTTAACTCCTTATCCTCCTGCATATCCTTATTATAAGCAAGTGGTATTCCCTTCATAGTTGTGAGAATTGAATTAAGTGCGCCGTATACTCTTCCTGTTTTTCCACGAACGAGTTCCGCAATATCTGGGTTTTTCTTCTGAGGCATGATGCTGCTTCCAGTACTGTAAGCATCATCAATCTCTACAAACTGATACTCATTTGAGTTCCAGATTATTACCTCCTCAGAGAATCTGGAAAGATGCATCATAATTGTTGACAGTGCACACAAAAACTCAATGAGATAGTCTCTGTCAGATACCCCATCCATACTGTTTAATGTTGGACCATAAAAACCCAGAAGCTCTGCTGTGTATTCCCTGTCCAGTGGATATGTAGTTCCTGCCAGAGCACCCGAACCAAGTGGACAGTAATTCATTCTCTCATATATGTCATGGAGACGACTTCTATCTCTTTTGAACATCTCAAAATATGCTCCCATGTGATGAGCAAGTGTAATTGGCTGGGCTTTTTGCAAATGTGTAAAACCTGGCATAATAGTCTCGGTATTCTCTTTCATTATACGTAGAATAACCTGTAAAAGTGACTTCAAAAGCTCATCTGTCTCAACCACCTGGTCTCTTGTATAAAGTCGCATATCAAGTGCAACCTGATCATTACGGCTTCTTCCTGTATGGAGCTTTTTACCAGTATCACCTAATCTATCAATAAGATTAGCTTCCACAAAGCTGTGAATATCCTCATATTCATCTGTTATGGCAAGTGCTCCTGACTCAACATCACTAAGAATATTGTCAAGACAGTCTAAGATATCATTCATCTCCTGTTCTGTTAAAATCCCTTGTTTTCCAAGCATTTTAACATGAGCCTTACTTCCCTCTATATCCTGCTTATAAAATTTCTGATCAAAAGAAATCGAAGCATTAAAATTATAAACTAATTTGTCAGTTTCCTTTGTGAAACGTCCGCCCCATAACTGAGCCATCTCTTTATCCTCCTATAACTTCAAATTATATTCTTGCATATTTATACATTTCTAAATTATATATTACTAAAAGACATGATTCAACAAACTATTTTTGTTAATCCATATCAAATAATCATAGCTACTATTCTGTGGCATTTTTTTGCGCGATTTCATCATCACGCTGTTTTTTTGAATACACACAACCACAATAATATTGTCTGTACATGCCATACTCATTAGATATTTCTGTAGACTTCTTATAGCCTTCCTTTTTCTTAAAATCAGAATACAAGTATTTGACACCAAACTCTTCTTCCAGCTGCTTTCCTATCTCATTGAGTTTCTTGGCATTCTTAAGGGGACTTATTGATAATGTTGTTGTAAAAAAATCAAATCCATTATCAAGAGCATACTTTGCACTCTCCCTGAGTCTTAGTTCATAGCACTTAAAGCATCTCTCTCCGCCCTCTGGCACCTTCTCAAGTCCCTTCGCCATATTATAAAAGCTCTCTGTATCATATGGTCCTTCCACAAATCTTACCTCACTTGCCATTGGGTACTCATTTATGAAACGTTGCTGCTCTTTTGCTCTCATTTCATATTCCTCTGGGGGATATATGTTGGGATTATAATAATACACTGTGACATTGAAATACTGTGACAACACTGCCAGGCAATAGCTGCTGCATGGTGCACAGCAGCTGTGAAGCAGCAACGTTGGAAGCTTTTCCTTTATCTGCCCCTTCTCCAAACAGTTCTCCTTAATTATGTTTTCCATCACTAACTGATAATTCACCTTATTCATATGTTCCTGTCCTCATTAACGCTATATATCACTTATTCAAACTTTGTTCTTATATCCGTAATGCGTTGCCTCCTGCAATTTTATGGTACGCGGATGGGAGCATTTCTTACTCGCTGCATGGGCAGTTCTGTTGTGCTTTTATCTGATATGATATGGCACCCTATTTACGTATTATATACATACAAAACTATATATGCATCTTCTCAGAAACCTAGCCGCAAAGCCAAGATTTGCCGATGTCACTTTTTGCCTTCTTCGATAGAAGGTTGTTCTTCAAACGTTTGACAGTGCGCCCCAAATTGTTCTCCCCACACGGACAACGATTCAGGGGCCATTCGTGCCGGCCTTAGAGCCCGTACGAAGGAAAAGTGGGGCGCAGGGAGAACTTTGTTTGAGAGCGCTTTTTACTCTTTTTTATCCGAAAAAAGCGCTCGAGTTGTTCGGAAGCGCCCCTAATATCTACTTCCTGAGTAGGGCTCTTAGACCGGCTAGAATGGTCAGCTGGTTGTTCGTGTGGGGAGAACAATCGGGCGGCGTTGTCTTGCCATTGAAGTACACCTTCCCTGAAGGCAAAATGTAAATATCTGACAAATCTAAGAGATTTACTCTACGGTCTGGCAAAGGGTGAATGTGCAGATGCATTGGGATGGGGCTATTTTCAACACAAAAAAGCGGCAGAATTACTCTGCCACTAAAATGATGGTGGTTCGCGCCGGAACCCTTAGTGTGTTGACTCCAAGCATTTCGGTGTATGCCCCAAAGTCTTTACCATCCTCATATTCACAGTAGGTGTTCACGTCCACAACCCATTTCATGCCGTTAGGAAGAACCGGAAGCTGCATAATAAGTGGCTCCCAGTACGTATTAACACAGTAAAAAATAATATCATCCTTGGAATCCTTCTCATCGCGGCCAGCGAACATAACACCAATCATATGTGTATTATATTCTGTATATGAATTAAAAGGTGTTCCATTGTGAATGCTTATTTCTGGGAGCTGACAACTCACAGGCTTCATTCTCTTTCTGATGATAGCATGCTTTTTTCGGAATGCAATCATATACCTTACAAAGTCATGTATTTCCTTGTATTTGTCCAATCTGGTCCAATCAAGCCACGAAATTATATTGTCCTGACAGTATGCATTATTGTTTCCAAATTGCGTGTTACAAAACTCATCCCCTGCAAAGAACATCGCAGGACCACGGCTGCACAGTAATGCCGCAAATGCATTTTTTATCAGTCTCATTCTAAGGCCGTTAACGTTTGGATCATCTGTCTCGCCTTCGTAGTCACAGTTCCAACTATGACCATTATTATCTCCATCTGTGTTGTTCCAGCCATTTTTCTCATTATGCTTAGTATTATAGCTGTATAGATCATATAATGTGAAGCCATCATGGCATGTTAAGAAATTAACGGACGCCTGATGTCCTCTACTATTTGGATTATACAAATCCTGTGAGCCTGTAATTCGTGTGATGGCATCTCCTGCTTTTCCTGCATCTCCCTTTAGGAAACAACGCATATCGTCCCTATATCTGCCATTCCACTCTGCCCATTTATTCCATGACGGGAAGCTGCCCACCTGATACAAACCGCCTGCATCCCAGGCTTCTGCTATAAGCTTCATCTTTCCAAGGATTGGATCAAATGCAAGCTCTTCTAATATAGGCGGATTCTGCATAGGCACACCATTTTGATCTCTTCCCAAAATTGATGCCAAATCAAATCTAAATCCGTCCACTCTGTATTCTATTGCCCAATGTCTCAGACAGTCTGTTATAAATCTTCTTACCACCGGATGATTACAGTTCATTACATTTCCACATCCACTGAAATTATAGTAATGTCCATCAGGTGTTAGCATGTAATAAACATTATTGTCTATTCCCTTGAACGAAAAGCACGGTCCAAACTCGTTTCCCTCTGCTGTATGGTTGAAGACTACATCGAGTATAACTTCAATACCATTTTCCTTAAGTTCTCTTATTAATTTTTTGAGTTCGTCACCCTCTCTATTATGCTCCGTTTTGTATGCATAACTTGTATTTGGTGCAAAAAAACATACTGTATTGTAGCCCCAATAGTTATACAACTGCACTCCATCTACAACTCTTGCGCTCTCCATCTCATCAAATTCAAAAATTGGCATCAACTCCACCGCATTGATTCCAAGGTCCTTGAGATAAGGAATTTTCTCCCTCAAGCCCTCAAAGGTTCCTGGCGCCTTAACCTTAGATGATACATCCTTTGTAAATCCCCTTACGTGCATTTCATATATAACCAAATCCTCGAAAGGTGTCTCCAGCTGCTTGTTTTTCCCCCAATCAAAATTGCTTTTTACCACCCTTGCTTTGTACACAAAATCCTTGCCGGACTCTGGCTTTTCTCCCCATTTTCTTTGACCTGTTACAGCCTTTGCATATGGGTCTAATAAAATATTGGAAGGATTAAATAAATGTCCTGCTGATGGATCATTTGGTCCTTCCATCTGGAATGCATATTCAAATTCATCTATTTTAATATCAAACACCAATATTGAATAAGTATCTCCAATCCTGTAGCTGTCCGGTATTTTTATTCTTCCATAGGGCTCTGTTTCCTGTGGCTTAAACAACAGAAGGGTACATGAGGTAGCATTATGAGAGCTTATCGTAAAGCTGACTCCATTTGCTGTCTGATATGCACCATTCATTCTAAAAAAGCCTGGCCGAATCTTAAAGCCATCCAGCACATCCAATGGGAATAACCCTGTATTTACAATATCTGCTGTCGCATCTCCTGATATTCGTTCTCTCCAAATATACATTGTCCGCCCCCTACAATTAATTTTTTTGCAAAATATCTACAGTATGTCCACTTGCTCCCATGAGATCAGGCCTTTCACAAGTTCTTAAATGATATTCCACAAAATACTGAAATTCATTCTCATCAAGTGCATTGAGAAATGGTCTTATATAATTTGCAGCTCCATCTGCTGCTATTATTTTCAACCTTGTAAGTCCAATCTCCTGATTCAGACTTTCTATATCCTCAAGTCGTACCATACTGTACAATTCATTTGCACTTGCAGTTGTGTGGTATGTTTCATCCAACATTCCATTTTCAATTGCTTCCAGGATATGCCTCTCCTTGAAAGCGTAAGTTATTACTGAGAATTCATTCATTATGTAGGCCACTAAAATAATTCCACCTGATTTTGTAACTCGCTTTGCCTCTGACAACGCCTTGAGCTTATCTTCCCTTGTATGCAGGTGGTACATGGGGCCAAATAAAAGGGTCAAATCAAAGCTGTCATCCTCAAATCTTTTTAGCTTGAGTGCATTGCCCTGATATGCCTTTACATTGGCTCCCTTTTGTTTTAGCCTTCCCAAATTATGTTTCACAAGCTCTACTGCCGTGACGTCAAAGCCCTGATTTGCAAGTGGAACTGAATATCGTCCTGTTCCAGCCCCAATATCAAGTATCTTAATTTGGGATTTATCATCTACATTTTTTCCAGCCATAATCTGTTCCAGATAAATGTTTATATACTTCATAGAGGTTATAAACTCTACCCTGCCATGCCGGCTGTCCAATCTCTTTTCTTCGTTGAATTTATTATAGTATTCTTCTAAATGTGTCACTTTTTTTCAATTCTTTCTTATTTTCGTACATTAATTCATCTGCCTCTGAACGGGTATCTTCCAGGCTTTCATGTGTTTCCGGATTATATTTCGCCATACCGTATGCAATAGCAAGCTTAATAGGTGAATCTATGTTAAAATCCCTTTCATTTTTCCTCATCTTCTCCACAAGGCCTGACAATTTCTCATCAGTCGTGTCCTTTGCAACAACACAAAATTCGTCTCCTCCGATTCTATATACTTTTCCAACATGAGAAAAGACTTCCTGGATAATTGTAGCTGCCTCAATTATATACTGATCACCAGCATTGTGTCCCATTGTATCATTGCAGAGCTTCAAGTTATTTAAATCGAAAGTAATAATATAGGTATCCTGATCTTTGTCAAAGTTTTCTATATCCTCATTATATGCATTTCGATTATAACAGTTAGTCAAAAGATCCTTAACGGCCATTTCCTGATAAAGTCTCAGCTTCCGCTCCTTTTCAAGCTGTAGCTTCGCGTATCTTGCAGTCTCCAAGCTTATTATTACAATAAATACAAGAAAGCCAAACTTAGAATATCTGTTAGCATTAAGTCTGTCTCCATAATATGCAATAGTATCTAAAACTGCTGCGATTCCGAGAACTGATGCACCTACAAGACATATAGCTGATTTACGCCTATGCTTTTTAATTATCATATTGTGAATTATTCCACCAAACATATATAGACAGCCTGCAAGCAATCCAAAATGAATAAGAACTGCATTTTGCTTTATATCTCTGATATTAAGAAATTGCATCAACTGGCAAAATACAGCAATGGATGTAATTATCGCTATCACAACAGCACATATTTTCTGATTATGAAGATGCAGAAAATAACGCACAAACATTACAAAAGGACATCCCACTATCATAAGACAGGTAAATGCACAGTAGCTGGCCATAACCCTTTGCTGAAGAAGCAATGTCACTCCTGCAGTCTCACCCAGAGACCAAAATCCTAAAAGACTTGCAAATAAACCGAGATACAGTATCTCCTTACTTCCTCGTGCAGCGATAAAAAAGTACACAACAAGACATAATCCAACTGCTATTATCAGAAGGCAAACCGCCATCTCAATAAAGCTTCCACAAATCAAGTTCTCATACATGGCTACACCATCGCCAAAATAAAATTGGGGTTCACTTGGTGTTATATTCGGATATACCGGTTTTATCATAACAACCACTTGAGACGAATATGCCGGGGTTTCAACTCTATTCCACACTGAACCAGTGGTATGACCAAATATCAAATCGCTTTTTTCCACAGAATATACAAGACGTCCTGCAACAGTCACATACACTTCCTGATGATTCGTATAGAAAAGCATACTGTGAGTAGTATGAGTCACATTTCTAATATTAAAATGATAACATCTGGTACCGTTAGGAAGCTCACTTATATAATTCGGCTCAATAGTACTGTTTGCCTCTGTTTTGTACATACTGAAAACATTATCCTCACATACAAACCAGCCCAGACTCATCAATGCAACAACACATATAATCAATATTAACTTAATGGTAGTGTAAATCTTTTTCTTCACTTCTATACCTCATTTGACTATATATAGCTCATAATAGCATAAAAATATAAAAAAAAGAAGTCCTGCAAAATAACAGAACTTCTTTGCTTATCACGCTCTTTATTGTTAAGTATTTTATTAATCTTCCTCTATGTGCTCTCTTCCCTGTGCAATAATACTTCTGACATGACTATCTGCCAGTGAATAGAATATAGATTTTCCTTCTCTTCTGCTTTTTACAAGCTTATTCTGCTTTAATATTCTAAGCTGGTGTGATATTGCAGACTGTGTCATATTCAGTACTTCAGCCAAATCACACACGCATACCTCCGCCTCAAATAACACAAACAGTATTCTGATTCTGGTGGAATCACCAAAAACCTTGAATAACTCTGCTAAATCATAAAGCTCTGTTTCCGGTGGCATTGTTGCATTTACTATTTTGAGTAAATCCTCATGAATCTCCTTGGAATCACAACACATTTTTTCTTTTTCAGCCATTCTGAACACCATCCTTACAAGTTCTTTACAAACAATGCTCTTATAGCATTGAGGACCGCAATCACCATAACTCCTACATCCGCGAATATTGCAAGCCACATATTGGCAATTCCTACAGCTCCAAGAGCTAAACATATAAGCTTGATTCCTATTGCAAAATACATGTTTTCATATACAATTCTCAGGCATTTGCGTGATATCTTTATGGCTTTTGCTATCTTGAGCGGGTCATCATCCATAAGAACTATATCAGCAGCCTCAATTGCAGCATCAGACCCAAGTGCTCCCATTGCGATTCCTATATCAGCTCTTCTCAGAACAGGAGCATCATTAATTCCATCTCCTACAAATGCAAGCTTTTCCTTTTTTCCCTTGCTCGCCAAAAGCTCTTCTACCTTCTCGACTTTGTCACCTGGAAGCAGTTCACTGTAAACCTGATCAATTCCAAGTTCATCTGCTACCTGCTTTGCCACATTCTTTGCATCTCCCGTAAGCATTACAAGCTTTGCCACTCCTGCCCTGTGAAGAGCCTTAATTGCAGCCTTTGCGGTTGGTTTAATAACGTCTGAGATGATAATGTGTCCTTCATACTTTCCATCAACCGCAACATGAACAATTGTTCCAACCTTATGACAAGACTTGTACTCTATACCAAGCTTTTCCATAAGCTTATCATTTCCAACAGCTACTATTTTTCCATCTATTGTGGCTGTCACACCGTGACCACCAACTTCCTCCACATCAGAAACCCTTGAATTATCTATAACCTGACCGTATGCTTTGCGAAGGCTTTTACTAATCGGATGTGAAGAATAACACTCTGCCAGTGCCGCATACTCTAAAAGCTTTTCTTCTTCCATTGTATTATGGTGTACCCCAGTAACCTCAAACACACCCTGTGTTACTGTTCCGGTTTTGTCAAATACCACATACTTAGTCTGTGAAAGAGTTTCCAGATAGTTTGAGCCTTTTACAAGAACTCCTGCGTTGCTTGCACCACCTATTCCTGCAAAAAAGCTAAGTGGAATACTAATTACAAGCGCACATGGACAACTGATTACAAGGAAAGTGAGTGCCCTGTAAATCCATGTTCCCCATTCTGCCGGTGCACCCATTATTACCATTCTGATAATTGGAGGTATCACTGCCAGTGCCATGGCACTGTAACAAACTGCTGGCGTATAGTATTTAGCAAACTTCGAGATAAAATTCTCCGATTTTGATTTCTTGGAGCTTGAATTCTCCACAAGATCCAATATCTTTGATACTGTGGATTCCCCAAAATTCTTGGTGGTTCTGATTTTAAGCAGCCCTGTCATATTAATACATCCGCTTATTACTTCATCGCCCACACCAGCTTCCCTTGGAAGACTCTCACCTGTAAGAGCACTTGTATTAAGTGTTGAATTTCCAACCTCTATGATTCCATCAATTGGGATTTTCTCTCCTGGCTGAACCACAATTATTGTTCCGATTTCAACTTCATCTGGATCAACCTGCTCCAAATTTCCATCCACTTCCACATTAGCATAATCCGGTCTGATATCCATAAGCTCGCTGATATTTCTCCTGCTCTTTCCAACCGCATAGCTTTGGAAAAGCTCTCCTATCTGATAAAAAAGCATTACTGCTATGGCTTCTGTGTAGTCGCCGTTTTCGTATAGCGCAACAGCTATAGCCCCTATTGTTGCAAGTGCCATAAGAAAGTTTTCATCAAACACCTGCTTGTTCATGATTCCTTTAAATGCTTTCTTTAGAATATCATAGCCAATGACCAGATATGGAACCATGTACAAAACAAATCTAATTATTCCGTCCACTGGCACAAAATGCAATCCAACCATAAGAACTGCGGCAATTATTATCCTTATCAGCATCTTTTTCTGTTTTTTTGTCATATTACATGCCTCCATATAAAGGTTCCTTGTTACCTTAGAAGAAAATCTCGCAGTCGTCCTCAACCTTCTTACAGTTCTTTAATACCTCTTTCATAACTGTTTTTGGATCCTGTCCCTCATCAAATTCCACAATCATCTTGAGCGCCATAAAGTTTACTGTTGCATCAGCTACACCAGCTGTTTTCTTAGCTGCCTCCTCCATCTTGTTAGCACAGTTTGCACAATCAACCTCAATCTTGTAAGTTTTCTTCATAATATGTTCTCCCTTCAATGCATTCTTAATTCATATATTTATCGCAATTACATATGAACATTTATTCATATGTTTAATTCTATTATACATTCTCCCACTACAATGTCAAGACTTTTTTCAGTCGGATGTTATCTTTGCCACTTTGGGTAAATAACTACACGAAGTATTTGGGTTTTGAAACAAACAACAAAAAGAGCCTTGTGCAGTCATCTGCACAAAGCTCCATGTAATTCAATTATAAAACCTTTTTGATTGCAGCCATGAGTTCATCATATGTCTCAAAAGCCTCAAGGTCAGGATTGTCAGCCTTAATCTGGTCTGTACTCTTGAATAAAAAGCCTGCCTTGCTGGCACGAATCATTCCCAAGTCATTGTGGCTGTCTCCACTTGCAATTGTTTCATATCCAATAGACTGAAGTGCCTTTACCGTTGTAAGCTTTGACTGCTCACATCTCATCTTAAAGCCTGTGATTTCTCCATCTTCTGCTACCTCCAATGAGTTGCAGAAAATTGTTGGCCATCCCAGCTTCTCCATAAGTGGACTTGCAAACTGGGTGAAGGTATCTGAGATAATAATCACCTGAGTCATACTTCTAAGTTCATCAAGGAATTCCTTAGCACCTGGGATTGGATCAATTTTTGCAATTGTCTCCTGGATTTCTTTCAAACCAAGTCCACGCTCCTTTAATATTCCAAGTCTCCAGTTCATAAGCTTATCATAGTCTGGCTCATCTCTTGTTGTTCTTTTCAATTCAGGAATTCCACTTGCCTCTGCAAATGCAATCCATATTTCAGGTACAAGAACGCCCTCTAAGTCCAAACATACTATATTCATAACATATCTCCTTTGTCTTTATCACTTTATTAAGGCAAAGTATAAATCAGTTTCCCCTCACTGTCAAAAGAAATTTCACTGTAAGGTGAAGAATATTCATTGACCTTGTCAATTATTGCCTGTTTCCTTTCATCGGAAGCAACAGTAGGTTTAAAGTCATTGCAGGAATCTGTAGAACTTAAGGTACATGGAATTATACCTGCGTTAATGTCTGTCTGCATCTGCCCGTCCACAAATGTGAAGGTCTGCTGATATATCATAGTGTTTTTGTCATTCGGATTTCTGTTTGCTCCGAAACAAAAATTTCCGAGACTGTAGCAGATAACCTTTCCATTATACACTTCTACCCCCTGCAACACATGTGGATGACTTCCGATTACAAGGTCTGCTCCTGCATCTACCAGACCATGAGCCAGATTTCTTTGGTAATCATTCGGATAATATTCTCTCTCTATTCCCCAGTGGCAGCTGGCTATAATAACATCAGCCCCTTGTTCCTTGAGGGATGAAATTCCATTGTAGAGGTAGTCCTCATATGTACTGCTCATTGATAAAAGATTTGCGGAAACTACACCTATCACAAGTCCATCCTCTGTGGTATACGTTCCGATATGGTCTTGAAAGGCATACATGACGCCCTCCTCTTCCAATGCGTTTTCCGTATCAGTATGACTACTCTCACCGTAATCGTAGGTATGATTATTTCCCAGACTGCAGCCTTCTATTGCCCCTGATGTTAATATACCTGCATACTCTGGCTCACCCTTTAGGTTGTATGTCTTTTCCACCCTGTCTGTTGAAGTTGTCAGAACACACTCAAGGTTAACAAGTGTAAACGTGTCCTTCTCGAATATATCCTTTACTCCTGAGAAAAAATAATCCTCACCATAATTATCATAATATGAATAAAAGCTTCCATAATAATCATGCTGCTGTGTCTTTCCCAGCGTACAATCGCCTGTAGCAGAGATAGTGATAGTCTGCACTAACTGTTCTGGTTCTGTTTCTGTCTCAGATTCTGCCACATTGCTATCCCCTGCTTTTTCCGAAGAATTCGTATTGTCTGTATTGTTTATATTTTCTGTACTATCTGGAATATTTGCACTATTTGCGTCAGCCTTTTCTACACTTGTACCAAAGAAATCAGCAACCTTTTCCAGGCCACAGCCGGTCACGTTACCGACAATCATAATTATCAGGGTAATCAATCCTACAACTTTAATTTTCTTTTTCTGTATCAAATATGCACCTCTTCTAGAACTATTTGTTTTCCTTTATAAAGCTCCTGTAATCCTCCAGATTCTTTCTTAATAGCTCTGGAGTATTAAGCTCATATGGGCACTTACTCTTACACTTTCCGCAATTGAGACAGTTTTCAATCTTTTCCATCTCCGCCTGCCATTCCTCAGATAACCATGCCTCAGTAGGTGCTCTTCTAATCATAAGCGACATTCTGGCACAGTTATTAATTTTGATACCAGCAGGACATGGCATACAATATCCACAGCCTCTGCAGAATTCTCCCGCTAATTCCACACGCTCCTTTTCCACATATGCTCTAATATCATCTGTATATTCAGGAGTCTCATCCATAAATGCAAGCCACTCCTCAAGCTCCTCCATCTTCTGAATTCCCCAGATTGGAAGTACATTGTCGAACTGGGTCATAAATGCCATTGCAGCCTTTGAATCGTGAATAAGACCTCCTGCTAATCCCTTCATGGCGATATAGCCTACATTCTGACGCTCACACTCCTTCACAAGTTCAAGCTCCTTATCTGACGACAGATAACTAAATGGGAACTGTATTGTCTCATATAGCCCTGACTTGGCACATTCCATGGCAACTTCAATATTGTGGGCTGTTGCACCAATATGTCTTATCTTACCCTGACGTTTTGCCTCTTCCATACACTCATACATTCCAGTTCCATCTCCTGGTGCAAAACACTGCCCTACACAATGGAACTGATATATATCTATGTAATCCGTCTTTAGGGCTGTAAGCGACTCCTCCAGCTGCTTCCAGAATTCCTCTGGAGTTTTAGCCATAGTCTTTGTAGCTATGTATATTTTGTCGCGCATTCCCTCAAAGGCTATTCCAAGCTTTTTCTCGCTGTCACTGTAGGCTCTGGCTGTATCAAAGAAACGCATTCCACCTTCATATGCTCTTCTCAAAATTCTTGTAGATTCTTCAATATCTGTCACTCTCTGAATTGGAAGTGCTCCAAATGCATTCTGACAGGTTTTAATTCCAGTTTTTCCAAGTATTATTTCTCTCATTGTGACTACCACATCTTTCTTATCTATTCCTTTTTCATTATTATCCAATAATGAAAGTTTCTACATCGCAATAAAGCTAAGGTATTTTCTTTTTAGCCATTATTTAGATTTAGCCATAAATGCCTCAATCTCGTCTGCATCTCGCATAATCTCTTCTGACAGGCAGATTGCACCATCCTCTGTAATAAGAAGGTCGTCCTCTATACGAATTCCAATCTCCCACTCATCTATATACAGACCTGGCTCGTCTGTAATAATTGCACCTGGACGAAGCTTTTTGTTTGAGTCAACAGTCACATCGTGAACATCTATGCCAAGATGGTGAGAAACTCCATGCATATAATACTTTCCGATTTCCTCTTCCTTCTCAATAAGTCCCAATTTAATGCATCCCTCGGCCAATACCTTTTTGCAGATGTCATTAAGCTCAACTGTTGTCATTCCAGGCTTTGCCTTCTTGAGCACTGTTCTGTTTGCTTTTAAAACAATATCATACACTTCTCTCTGACGCTCTGAGAATTTGCCGTTAACAGGGTAAGTTCTTGTAATATCTGAGTTATATCCTCTCACTCTTGCTCCAAGATCCATCAGAAGAAGGCTTCCATCCTCCATCAAATCCTGATTTGTATCATAATGAAGCATAGTTCCATTAATTCCGCTTCCTGCAATTGTAGGGAACGCAGCCAGTTCTGCCCCATTTCTTCTAATGCTGTACTCAAAATCTGCCTGAGCCTCATACTCAAACATACCTGGTTTTAAGTTTGTAAGCACATTCTGTAATGCAATATTTGTAAGGTGAATTGCCTCTTTTGTGACCTCAATTTCATCCTCATCCTTCTGCATTCTCTGCTCTGCCACAAATGGGAAAAGATTTTTGATTGCCACTGCCGGATACAAATCCTTAAACTCATTTGCCTTCACCAGATTATAGTCAGGAAGATCTTCCTTCTGATGCCTATATGTATCAAAGTAAGCTGTATACACATCCTCCCTTGTCATAATTGAATCAATCACACTGTCGATTTCACTGATAAAGTATACCTTATCAATGCCAGTTACTCCCTTTGCCTCGTCCACAGTCACTTTACGGCCATACCAACGTTCCATTGTCGGATCCGCTTCCTCAATAAAAAGAAGTGTTTTAGGTTCCTCACCAGCCTTGTCCAAAACTAGGGCCATCTTATCTCTTCTGAGTCCTGTGAGATAGAAGAAGTTCCTATTTGCATGAGCTGTAAAAAGGTCATACTCATCTGCACTTACATGATGCTCAATTCCTGAATATAGAATGGCTATTGAATTCTCCACCATTCTGTCAAATACTTCTTGTCTTCTTTTGTTAAAATCCATTTTCATTACCTCTGCTTTTTATGTTTAATTCGTTCTTTCTACTAATCTTCGTAGTGGTATTTACATGAATAAATAATTAAATTCTGGTTACTATCCATATTATAAACTAATCTATGTTCTTCCGTAATTCGTCTACTAATGGCTTTTCGGTATTTTAAAGGCTCGGGCTTACCAATACCATTTAACATCCCATTTCGATCAATATCTTTAATGAGTTCATTGATGCGCCTTACCATCTTTTTATCTTCCCTCTGCCAATCGGTATACTGTTCCCATGCAGTAGGAGTAAATACAATATTCATTTATTCATTTGCCTCCAATTCTGCAATGGTCTTTGTAACAAACCCACCCGCTTCAGCTTCAGCCATAGACTTATCTATCATTGTAAGATATTCAGCATTTCTCTTTGCTTTCAACATATCATTATATTCATGTTCAGATAACATAACAATATTTTCATTTTTAGGCCTAGATATAATCAATGTTTCTCCATTAAAAACTTTATCGCATAAAGTCTTGAAATTATCTCTAACATCCATACTCTTTACAGCTAACATGTTACTCTCCTTTCTGCATTAATATTCGTACGTTTTTTCGTACTTATATTATATAGTGTTATTATTACCACGTCAATATAATTAATACAATACAAAAATAGAAAACGAATATGTAACTATTAAGAATGCCGCTTGCAATATAAAATTGCAGGCGGCAGGAAATAATAATTTCAAACGCAAAGTTTGATAAATATATATTTAGAAGCAAAAATAATTTTTACAATTGTAGTAAGATATTCCTTCTACAATCTGCTTTAGTGCCTTCTCGTCGTTAGGGTACTCACCATTTTCTACCCATCCTCCGATTAGTTCACACATGATACGTCTGAAATACTCATGACGTGTATATGATAGGAAGCTTCGTGAATCTGTAAGCATTCCTACAAAGTTTCCAAGAAGTCCCAAGTTAGCAAGTGAGGTCATCTGCTCCATCATTCCTGTCTTGTGGTCATTGAACCACCATGCCGCTCCGTGCTGGATTTTACCAACTGCAGAGCTGTCCTGGAAACATCCAATAACTGTTCCAATTGCAGCATTATCTGCTGGGTTGAGGGAATAGATTATTGTCTTTGGTAAACTATCATCAATTGCCAATGCATTCAGATACTGCCCCATCTCAATAGATGAGCTATAAGTATTGATTGCATCTATTCCTGCATCTGGTCCAAGTGCGTTGAAAATCTTCTTGTTCAAATCTCTCTGCACTCCATAGTGAAGCTGCATTACCCAGTTTTTCTTTGCATATTCCCTGCCAAGAGAAACCATGAATGCTGTCTTGTACTTTCTCTCCTCTATCTTTGAGAGAACACCATTTGCAAGTCTGTTCTCGAAAATATGGTTTACCTCTTCTAATTCATATGGCTCGTACATTACATACTCAAGTCCATGGTCGGAAACGGTGCATCCCATCTTCTCAAAGAAATCCATTCGATTCTTCAATGCCTCTATCAAAGAATCAAAATCCTTAATATCAACTCCGCTGACCTGTGAAAGTTTTGCAATATACTCACAAAAATCAGACTTCTCGATATTCATTGCCTTGTCAGGTCTCCAAGCTGGAAGAACCTTCACCTGAAAGCCATCTTCTTTAATCTTCTTATGCCACTCAAGAGAATCCACTGGATCATCTGTTGTACATATAGTATCTACATTTGACTGAAGAATTAATCCTCTTGCGCTCATATTTTCCTGCTTAAGCTTTTCTACACTTAAGTCCCATACCTCCTGAGCTGTATCACCACAGAGGTGACCTTCGTATCCAAAGTACTTCTTAAGCTCCAGATGACTCCAATGATAAAGGGGATTTCCAATGGCTTTTTCAAGAGTTTCTGCCCATTTCTGGAATTTTTCTCTATCAGATCCATCTCCTGTTATATACTTTTCTTCTACTCCATTTGATCTCATCTGACGCCATTTGTAATGATCCGCCCCAAGCCATACCTGAGTTATGTTGTCATACCTGACATCCTCATATATCTCCTGTGGATTCAGATGACAATGATAATCAATTATCGGAAGCTTCTCGGCATAATTGTGATAAAGCGCTCTGGCTGTATCAGTTGTCAATAAAAAGTTATCGTCCATAAACTTTTTCATCTTGCCTTCTCCTCCTATAATTTATCTCTGCACTCTTGCTCCTGCTCCACCCATGAGAGCTTCAACCTCTTTCTTTGAAGCCATTGTAGTATCACCAGGTGTTGTCATTGCAAGTGCTCCGTGAGCAGCACCATAATTAACTGCTGTCTCTGCATCTCCTGTTGTCATAAGACCATAGATAAGTCCTGATGCGAAGGAATCTCCTCCACCAACTCTGTCCATAATCTCAAGTCCATCATACTGCTTTGCCTTGTAAATCTCACCACCTGCCCAACATAATGCTGACCAATCATTTACAGTAGCCGTCTTAACAGTACGAAGAGTTGTTGCAACTGCCTTGAAGTTAGGATATACCTTAACAGCCTCGTTGATCATCTTCTTGTAGCCGTCGATGTTGAGTTCCTTTAAGTTCTCATCATTTCCCTCTATTTCGAAGCCAAGACATGCTGTGAAATCTTCCTCGTTTCCAATCATTACATCTACATACTTCGCAATTTCCTTGTTAACTTCCTGTGCCTTTGCATGTCCACCGATTGCACTCCACATAGAAGGTCTGTAGTTTAAGTCATATGATACAATTGTTCCATATTTCTTTGCAGTCTTAATTGCAGCAAGTACAGTCTCACATGACTGCTCTGAAAGTGCTGCATAGATTCCGCCTGTATGAAGCCATCTAACGCCAAGCTCACCAAAGATGTACTCGAAATCAAAGTCTTCCGGTGTAGCCTTTGAGATTGCCGTATTTGCTCTATCTGAACATCCTACTGCACCTCTGATTCCAAATCCTCTCTCTGTGAAGTTAAGACCATTTCTGCATACTCTTCCGATTCCATCTGTTGGCATCCATTTGATAAGAGATGTATCAACACCACCCTGTAAAATGAAATCCTCCATGAGAAGACCCACTTCATTCTGGGCAAATGCTGTGATAACAGCTGTGTTTAATCCAAAGCATCTGCGAAGACCTCTTACAACATTGTACTCTCCGCCGCCTTCCCATGCTCTGAAGCTTCTTGCAGTACGAATTCTTCCCTCACCTGGATCAAGTCTGAGCATTACCTCTCCAAGTGAAACAGCATCAAATTTACAATCCTTAGCATCACGCATATTTAAATCCATGTCCATTATCTCCTATCCTCTAATCTCTTTTACAATTGTAGCAGCCTCAGCTGTCAATTCTTTAATTTTCTCAAAGTTACCAGACTTAATTAAGTCTCCCTTAACCATCCAGCTACCACCACAGGCAATAATTCTGTCATACTTGAGGTATTCCTTTACATTCTCTGAGTTAATTCCACCTGTTGGCATAAAGCTTACACCTGTATATGGTGCTGCAATAGCTTTGATATAGTTGAGACCGCCAGCTGGCTCAGCTGGGAAAAACTTCACAACATCAAGACCAAACTCGAGCGCAGTCTCTACGTTGCTTGGATTACATGTTCCTGGAGTGATTGGAATATTTTTCTTTACGCAATACTCAACGACCTTTGGATTAATTCCAGGGCTGACTATAAACTTAGCACCTGCTGCAACAGCTCTGTCTACCTGCTCTGTTGTAAGTACTGTTCCTGCTCCAACAAGCATGTCTGGAAATTCCTGTGACATGATTCTGATTGACTCTTCTGCTGCCTCTGTTCTGAATGTAACTTCAGCACATGGAAGTCCTCCCTCCATCAGAGCTTGTCCTAATGGTTTTGCATCCTTTGCATCATCTAATACAACAACTGGAATAATTCCTATCTTTTTAAACTGCTCTAAAACTTCATTCATTTTCAGCACCTCTTCACTTTGATTTATTTTTAGGTATAATTATATTTCTTTTTACATAAATACTCCAACAATATGTTGAATTTATACATACTTCTTCAAAGTCGCTCTGATTGCGCCTTTTCCTGCAATCATCTCGCTAAAGTATCCACATACCTTGTCTGCAAGTCCTACCTCATAGAGATTAACCCCGAATATCTTGGCATCCTCAAGAATTCCCTTTAAGGAAGCTTCAACATCGCAAGCCTCTCCAATCTTAATTCCCTCAACGAACGGACGAACTGTTTCGAGCAATGGATCTGGGCTAAGTTCAAACTCGTTGCCTTCATCATCAACTGCCATAAGGTATCTGAGCCATCCTGCAAATACAAGTGGAATAAGCTTCAAATCCTCAAGATTCTTGCCTTCCTTGATATAGTTTTTGATAGTCTCTCCATATCTGATAGCAAGCTTCTGGGATGTATCTGTTGCAATACGCTGTGGTGTATCTGGCATAAATGGATTTGGAATTCTAACCTTAAGTACAGTGTCGATAAATTCCTTTGGATCTAATACTCCTGGGTTTATAACAACTGGCAGTCCTTCCTTATATCCTATTGTCTCTACAAGCTTTACAAGCTCAGTATCCTTCATCTCATCTGAGATTTTTGTATATCCAAGGAGACATCCATATACAGCAAGAGCTGTGTGAAGAGGATTAAGGCATGTACATACCTTCATTCTCTCTACCTTATCTACTGTCTCTTTATCTGTAAAAATGATTCCACCCTTCTCGAGAGCAGGTCTTCCATTTGGGAATGCATCCTCGATAACCAGATACTCTGTTTCCTCCGCGTTAACAAAAGGAGCCACATATGTGTTCTTTGATGTGATTACAGGCTCTAAATCCTCTAATCCATCCTCCTTAAGAAGAGCCTCTACTGACTCATCTGGTCGTGGCGTAATCTTATCAATCATTGACCAAGGGAAAGAAACCAGTGACTTGTCATTTATATAATCTACAAATCCCTTGTCACAAAGTCCATTCTCTGCCCACTTCTCTGCAAATCCATTCATAGCTGCATAAAGCTTGTCTCCATTATGTGAGCAGTTATCTGTACTAACCATAGCGATCGGTTTCTTACCATTTACATATCTGTGGTATAAGAGGGCTGCTACCTTTCCAATGTAGCTTGCCGGCTTCTCTGGGCCAGCCTCAAAATCTGCTTTTACAAGACCTAAGAGCTCACCTTTTCCATCTACAAGACTGTAACCCTTCTCTGTGATTGTAAATGTGGCAAGTTGAAGAGAATCCTTTGCAAAAATCTCTTTCAATCTTCCAAATTCTACATCGTTTTCAGAGTCAAGAATACACGATTCTCCAATTGAACCTACAACAGTCTTCTCAATATTGCCATCAGCCTTAAGCGTCACAAGAATTGAATAGTTGTCATTAGGGCGGTATTTCTTCTCGATAATTTCATAATCAAAGCCCTCTACAACTGTGATTCCAGAACTTAAAACACCATCATTCAACAGATTCTGTGCTACGTTAGCCTGAAATGCCCTAAAAATATTTCCAGCTCCAAAGTGAACCCATGTTGGATTCTCTTTTGTATTTTTAATCATTTCCTGTCTGTCATATTTTGGAAGTGAATATCCCTTTGACTTCCACTGTTCTTTATCCTTTAATCCGTTCTCATTTAAAATCATGATTATCTCCCATCTCCTAATGATTATCTACTATCTTTTCTCCACACCTCTTGTGTGACTCTTTTCAATTGCTTCCCAAAGTCCATTAAGATATGTTGCACCAAGTGCTCTGTCATATAATCCATATCCTGGCATCGCAACCTCATCCCAAATCATTCGTCCATGGTCTGGTCTGATTGGTCCATCGAATCCTATATCATAAAGAGCCTTCATAATCTCATACATATCAAATGTTCCATCACTTGACAGATGAGCAGCCTCCTCGAAATCTGTTGGAGTATTGAACTTAAGGTTTCTTACGTGCGCAAAGTGAATTCTGCCCTTTAATGATCTAATCATGTCTGGAAGGTCATTCTCAAGGTTTGTTCCGTATGAACCAGAACAGAAAGTTACACCGTTATGTGGGTTGTCCACCATCTCCATCATTCTAAGAATGTTCTTCTTGTTAATTATAATTCTAGGAAGTCCAAATACACTCCATGCTGGATCATCTGGATGAATTGCCATGTTGATATCGTACTTATCACATGTAGGCATTATTCTCTCAAGGAAATATTTGAGATTCTCGAATAATTTCTCATCATCAATATCCTTGTACATCTCAAAAAGCTCTTTTACATGAGCCATTCTCTCTGGCTCCCAGCCCGGCATTACTGTACCATTCATATCACCTGCAATTGACTCAAACATTTTCTCTGGGTCAAGTGCATCTACTGCTTCCTGTGTGTATGCAAGAACTGTTGATCCATCCGGACGCATTCTTGCAAGCTCAGTTCTTGTCCAGTCGAATACTGGCATGAAATTGTAGCATACTAAGTGTATATCCTCTTCTCCAAGATTTTCCAGACACTTAATGTAGTTGTCAATATACATGTCTCTGTCGCTTGCACCAGTCTTGATGGCATCATGTACATTAACACTTTCTATTCCAGCAATTCTTAATCCTGAAGCCTCAACCTCATCCTTAAGTGCACGAATTCGCTCTCTTGTCCAAACCTCCCCTGGCTCTGTATCATAGAGAGTTGTAATTACTCCTGTCACCCCAGGAATCTGTCTGATTTGCTTTAATGTTACAGTGTCAAATTTTGATCCATACCATCTGAGTGTCATTTCCATAGATAAATACCTTCCTTTCAATGCTTGTTTATAATTATCTTTATTATTATCTCTCGTTAATTCATATCATAGTACCATTCACTTAATTATTACATTGACTAAATTGTTAAATACATTGTAAATCTTGCTGTGAAAGATTATAATTATTTTAAAAATGTTAGAAAGAAGGAGTGAAAATGCGGGAAAACCTTTTGTCAACCTTTAGTTCAAGACAGCATATGCGCGAAAAGGATTTCGAATTGTACTATTACAGTGATACAGCATTGCAAAATGTAAAAGACCACACACATAATTATTATGAATTTTATTTTTTCTTCGGTGGCAAGGTTTCGATTTTTATTGAAAACGATGAATTTGTTCTACGCGAGGGAGATATGATTATTATTCCTCCTTGCACAAACCATCATCTGAATATTTTGGATAAAAGTATCCCTTATCAGAGATGTATTTTCTGGATTTCACAGGATTTCTGCGACCATATGTTACAGACCTCCTCTGATTTAGTGTACCCATTACAAAAGGCTGCTGTAACCAAGAAAAATATTTATCATTTTGACTTCTTTACTTTTAATGAATTGAAAACAAAAATGTTTAGAATAATCAGGGAAATGCGAGGTAACCGTTTTGGTAAAGCTACTCGCATTTCCCTAAGTGTGCATGATTTCATGTTCTCCATTAGCCGAAACGTCTATGAACTGGACAACCCGGCTCAGATGCGTAAGGACAATTCTTTGTACGAAAATATATTAATATATGTTGATGAGCACATCACAGAGGAGCTCTCTCTGGAATCTATTTCCAAGGAATTCTTTATCAGTAAATATCACGTTTCCCATGTATTTACCGAGAATTTTGGAACCTCGCTTCATCAGTATATTATTAAAAAACGTCTGACTCTCTGTATAAATGCCATCATCTCAGGAACAGACATCTCAGAGGCATACCTGCTCTGTGGTTTTAAGGACTATTCCAGCTTCTATCGCGCCTTTAAAAAGGAATATGGTAAATCGCCACGTGATTATGTACTAAATCAGAAAACCTTATGATTTTGTAATAAGCCCATCCACCTTGAGAATATGGTTAATTAGCCAGCCTAACAGAAATTCTATAAGGCTCTTCACATACTCAGCAGGATCCTCGTGTATCTTGTCCTCATTAATATCGTCCAAAGCACCAATAAATGACTTGTGGGCACGTTCCTGCTGAGGAAGGCCAGGATAATTAATACTCCTCATATACTCCTCCTCATCCGAAAAATGTTCAGCAGTATAATCTCTGAGTTCCTTCAAAATACCTATTATTTCATCCGCATCTTCCGATGTTGCTCCTCGTTTCAAAATACTATAAACCTTACCTGTAATATCAAACAGTGTTTTATGCTCTGCATCAATTAATTCATTTCCTATCTTATACTCATCAAGAAACTCGCAAGGATTTTCCCGAACCATCCACTCTTCCAATGGTTCAAGTGTTCCAATTAATGCATCGCTTGAGATAATATGCTGGTATAGCCACCTTGTTAAAAATGATAAAATCTTATCAAGGACAATCTGCTGTTCTTCATCTGTATCCATTTTTTTGTATATCAGATCCCAAACCTGCTGATGAAAATGCTCATGCTGTACTCGCTGCATTATAAGCTCTGGATCACGAATTTTTGTCATGTAGGCTTCTTCTCTTGCAAAGTGCTGTGCTGCGTAGTCATCAAGCTCCTCTAATATATTTTTTATCCGATCGTATTTATCATCTATATATTCGTTATTAACCAAATACAGGGCTTCATTTATAAGCTCAAATAATCTTCTATGATCGTTATCCAGTTCCTCTATCCCAATCATACAATCTTTTGTAAAATTAAACATTTTTTATCACCCCTTAAAAATTTATCAGCATATTTCTAGTACCATTTTATCATTTAATCAGATTTTTTCAAGTTATTACCTATTCTCTGTGTTATTAGCTCTTCTCTGCCACATTTTCTCTTTAATTATAATATCATTTCTGCCACAAATTGTCAGATACTTCTATGTTGTATTTATATATTTTTTGTTTTTTGTGGGACAAAGTATCAAAATGTTAGATTTCGCAGTGGACAAAAACCTAACAGTGCAGTACACTAGTACTAATATTGCATATAGGAGGGATGAAAAATGAGGAACATTAGTGTAAAAATGAAAATGGGACTCATGGCACTTATTACACTTATTGGTCTGATGGTATTAGGGGGCATAGCCATCATTCAGCTGACAGCATTACGCACCAATGCTACTGCAATACTTGAGGAAAGTATTCGCGCCGATTATGATCAGAGCATAAAAGAGCAAGTAGATAATGCTCTTTCTATGTTAAATGGTGTTTATGCACAATATGAAAATGGTGATTGCTCTTTGGATGAAGCCAAAGAAATGGGAGCGTCGCTATTGCGTGACCTGCGTTATGGTGAAGCAGGTTATTTCTGGGCAGATACTTATGACGGAAACTGCGTAGTATTGCTCGGAAATGAGACTGAGGGAACAAATCGTATGGAAACGAAAGATGCCAACGGATATGAAATGGTTCGTGAGATTATTCGTGTAGGACAAGAACCAGATGGGGGATTTGTCGATTATATGTTTCCAAAAGCAGGAGAAACCGAACCATCTCCAAAGCGTTCTTATAGTAAAGCATTCGAGCCGTTTGGCTGGGTAATCGGAACCGGCAACTACACTGATTATATAGACACTACAGTTGCACTACAAACAAAGAATTTAAGTCAAAAAATAAAAACTACTATACTTATGGTTCTTGGAACAGAATTAGTAATACTAGCTATCTCTCTATGTTTGAGCCTTTATATAGGCAATAGCTTAAGTAAATCTTTCAATGCTTCTTTGAAGTATATCGGAAATATGGCAAAGGGTAATTTTTCAGAACCATTACCTGAACTGTTGCAAAATCGAAAAGATGATTTTGGAATTCTAAGTGAAGGTCTTGAAAATATGAAACATCAGGTAAGCAATCTGATTCGCGAGGTAAAAAATCAGGGAAATCTTCTTTACGGAATTGTAGACAGAGTGAAAGATAATGTATCTTCATTGAGTGGTAATGTTGAAGATGTATCTGCTACAACACAGCAATTGGCTGCAGGAATGGAAGAAACAGCTGCATCATCAGAAACAATTAGTAATATGTCACACGAGATCGAAATTGCTGCTAAAAATATTGCCTTCCGTTCTCAAGAAGGTGCAGAACAAGCAGTAGATATCCATGAACGCGCAAGTAAAGCACAGGAAGATACAAAAAATCAGAGAACGCATGCCTACCAGATACATAATGAATTGCAAGAAAGCTTGGCAAAGGCATTGGAAGACGCAAAGGTAGTAAAAGAAATTGAAGTACTTTCTTCCTCAATTATGGAAATTACAGAGCAAACCAACTTACTGGCATTAAATGCTTCTATTGAAGCTGCGCGCGCCGGAGAAGCTGGTAGAGGTTTTGCGGTTGTTGCTACAGAGATTGGTGGATTGGCAGAACAATCCAAACAAACAGTATCAAAAATCCAAGGTGTTACAGAGGAAGTGACCGCAGCAGTTACCAACCTATCACAAGATGCAGAACGATTATTAGAGTTTGTAGCTACCGATGTTGTAGCAAGTTATGATATGTTTGATGGAGTTGCAGATGCATATAATAAGGATGCTGAAAAGATTGATTCACTTATAAGTGATTTCAGCGCAACCTCTGAGGAACTATTGGCTTCTATCGAAAGCGTGCTTGAATCAATGAGCGAAATCGCAAATGCTACATATGAGGGGGCACAAGGGACAACCAGTATCGCATCCAAGACTACCGATGTCAAATATCAAACAGATATAGTAAGCGAAGAGGTTGACAAATGTGACTCCACAGCAAAACGTCTCAACCAAGAGATTTCAGTATTTATCGTCGAATAAAACCCAAACACATTAGGAAGATCCTTGATAGATTAATAAATGCTCCGCACTACAAAATGCGGAGCATTTGCTTTGTCAATATTCATATAACTTTTTACGAAGTTTCTCTATTTCTATACTACTTAATCCCATACCTTTGAAATAGTTATTCGTATCACCATATTTTTCCCTAAAATATCCACCTAAATCTCTGGTGTTCTGAGTAGTTTGAAGTAAGCTCACTGGTCTTTTTTTCATTATGATAGTCTCTCGGCCTTTCGTTTCTTCTTCTCCTGATACATCATATCATCAGCATCATTTATATATTCATCTATTCCCTTTGAGTGGTCTCTTGCAATCACATATCCTGCGCTTGCCTCAATAGCAAATGGCAGGGTTTTTTCTGCTGAAATATCCTTTATCTTCTGATTGAATCTGTCTATCATTTCCTCAACATCAGCCTCTACACAGGAAGGTACAAGCACTACAAACTCGTCCCCACCATATCTCATAGCCACTGAATCAAATGGGAAACACTTCTTAATCGCATCCGCAACCCCCAAAATTATCTCATTTCCCATATCATGACCATATTTATCGTTTACAGTTTTCAAATGATCTGCATCAAAAAATACAACAGCAAGCGGTTCTTTTTCAGCCATACACTTTTCATACATTGGAATAATCAACTGATTATAAGCAGTTCTATTGTATAATCCTGTGAGCGAATCCAATAAATATAATATTGATAGTTTATCATTAACTCGCTGCAATATTGTCCTACTATACAAGTACTCAAATGCCTTTGAAAAAGAAGTCAACGTCTCATAAATAAACTGATTCTCCATCATATAATCGCAATTTACCAAAACAAAATAGCCAACTTCCCTGTCTCTCATATGTAAAGGCACAAACACCCTGGTATCACCCTTCTGTCGCTTCCAGATTTTTGGCAGCAATTCATTTGCTTTCTTAGGAACATTGTACTGCTTTTCGCCCTTTTTATATGCTAAGACAACATCCATTCGTTCTGCATAACCATCCACAATATTTTCCTCATGGACTTCTTCTGTAACATCCTTACCCTGAGACACAATAATATCGTGATTCATCACCAGATACATTTCCTGGCAGCGAAGCCCCACCAAGCATTTTAAGAGATACTCTGCCATCTGTTCATAGGTATCACAATTAATGAGACTCCTGCTCATATCTGTTGTCTCATTGTACAAATCTATCTGCCTTACCTCGTAAAAGATTCTACTCTTTATCAAATCACTTCGTTTCTTATGATTGCAATTTACGCAACCACAACTATCCTGAAATACGAGATTTGCCTTTGAATATACGATTTCAGGAACCTCTTGTCCCTGCCAAATTCGGTGCAAAAGCTTCATAGCTTCATATGCTATGTTCTCTTTACTATAACCGACAGTTGTAATTCTTGGTTCGAAATAAGATGCTTTGTCAAAATCATCGAAGCCAGTAATCTTGAAATCTTCTGGAATTTTGTACCCTTTGTCTATTGCTTTTTGACAAAGACCTACTGCAATATTCTCATTGGCACACACGAAGGCATCCGGAATCAAATTATTCTCGTAATAATAATCAAAAGCCTTCATACCGGTTTCCACTTCATAATTCACCTGATATATCCTCTCAGGCTCCACTTTAATTCCATGTTTCCTTAGAACATCCTCATATGCACGTTGTCTAGAATTATTCTCGCTGTTATCCACTGGCCCACCAACATAATTGAGGGTTTTACACCCATGCTCCGAAATTAGATGCTCCACAATCTGACTCATTGACTTGTAATTATCAATACCAGCCCTGTACATTCCTGGAATTTTGACAAGAAGTGATACCGCAGGAACGCCAGAATCCAATATTTTCTGGACAATTTTATTATACTGATCCTCCATCTCAATATTGGCAACCTCAACCACAATACCATCATACTCAGTCAAATCTGGAAGATTAATAATATTGTACTCCCCAATATTGTTAGATTCGTCCTTGCTCATATTACCAAAGCAGTGAAACACATCAACTTCAACATCCAAATTGTGCTCTACTATATACTTTTCACATCCATAAACCCATGCATAGTTTACATAACGCTTCCATGCATCTGCAATAATTGCCAGTTTTTTCATCCCCATAATGCCTTTCCTATTGCACGTTCACATAGCTACCACAAACTATTCAAATAGTTCTAATATATATTTTAACATACAAAACGAACCATCACACTACAAGATTTTTCAATTAAAATCCAGCTTTTTTCAATTCGTCCATCATTGCACTTCTGCGTTTATAATTTTGTTTCCATGAATCCGCAATACCTCTAGCAACAACATCTCCGTCCTCATAATATTCAACTCCTTATTTTTCTTTTGCTTACTTTTTGAAACCATACTCCACCTTTAATCTTTCAAATATTTCAAAAGCTATCGGACATACCGAAACGGCA
>CAMFPD010000002.1 GCA_945971355.1 uncultured Lachnobacterium sp. | reverse complement strand
ATTTCTTGACATTTTTGGCTGTACAATCCGGATTGGTGCAATGTAAGGTTTTTGTACCACTGTTCTTGCTTATTCGAATCTCCGTCTTTGCACTACAAACAGGACAAGTCTCGGGTATCTCCAGCTCTCCCACGGCATCCCTTACTGCTATACACTTCGGAATAATCTTATTTGCCTTTATAACGGACAATGTACAATTCTTTCCAATTCCAAGTCTCTCTATCTCACTTAGATTACAAAGGGAAGCCCGACTAACCGTTGTTCCTTCAATCTGCACTGGTTCAAAAACTGCAACCGGTGAGATTGTTGAAACTGCACAGGACCACTCCACATACTGAAGCTTTGTGTCCACTGCTTCATCCTGCCATTTAAAAGCAAATCCCGCTCTTGTAGCATGGTGTCCTGTTACACTTCCTGTAGAAGCATATTCAGTGTCATCGTAACATATGACAAGTCCGTCAACTGGAATGTCCATCTCTCCATTTTCTACTTTTTTTGTCCATCTGTCTATTGCATCACCTATAGTATCAGCAGAACATAATTCCCTGTCAACTACAGTAAATCCCATATCCTGAAGTTTTTGCATTCGCTCTCCCCAGGATACAATATTTTCATCTGTGTATACCAGGGTAAAGGCATTGAAATGTACTCTTCGCCTTCTAACCTCTTCTGCATCACCCAGATTAAGAGTTCCAGACGCAAGGTTTCGTGGATTAGCGTACTTATCATCCTCATCCTCAATTGTGTCATTTATCATTTGAAAATCAGTGTAGGAAATAGTTGCTTCTCCTCTAACCACAAGATGTCCCTTGTATGGAATCTCCAACGGAAATCCCTGAATAGAGTTTTTTAGATATGTTATATTAGAGCCAATAACACCATTTCCTCTTGTTAATATTTTCACCAGTTGTCCATCATCATATGTTAGAACAAGAGTTAATCCGTCCAGTTTCCATGACAGCCATATTGGCCTATCCTCAGCCCAGGCCACAAGATCCTCCACCTTTTTGGTCTTTGCAAGAGAAAGCGCCGCAAATTCATGAGTTTCCTTTTCTCCGCTACTCTCCTTAAAACCAACATTTTGAGTAGGGCTATCAGGAAGTATTATCCCAGTTTCTTCCTCAAGTCTTGACAATTCATCAAACATCTGATCCCACTCATAATTTGACATTATCTCATCCTGCCCATTGTAGTAGGCTTCTGATGCTCGATTTAATTCATTGACCAACTCCTCTATACGATTTTTCATTTCTGTTTCCATTATATTTCCATCCTTTCAGATTTGAGGCTTTACTGGAGCATTTGAGGAATTTGATATCATTTTTTTAAGCTGCTCATATTCCTGGGCAGTTACATCCCTGTACTCCCCTTCCTTCAAATCTCCTAATGTAATATTCATAATTCTTACTCTTTCAAGTTCAACAACTCTGTATCCAAAATATTCACACATTCTTCTAATTTGTCTGTTGTATCCCTGTGTAAGTATAATTTTAAAGGTTTTATTTGACAGCTTTTTCACGTGACATTTTCTGGTTGTAATGCCAAGTTCAACAAGTGGAACTCCACCAGCTAATCCACGGATGAAACTGTCCGAAATTGGTTTATTTACTGTGACAATATACTCCTTCTCGTGCATATTTCCAGAGCGCATCATCTTGTTTACAATATCTCCATTATTTGTAAGAAGAAGCAACCCTTTTGAATCCTTATCTAATCTTCCTATTGGATATATTCTCTTAGGGAAATTGATATAATCAATCACATTATTTTTCTCTCTTTTTTCAGCTGTACAGACAATCCCAACGGGTTTATTAAAAGCTATCAGTATCATTTCCTGCTCTTTTGTAACTTCATTACCATTAAAACAAACCTTTTGTCCTTCAATAACTTTATCCCCTGTCACAGCTGTTCTTCCATCTATTGTCACATTTCCAGCTTCAATCTGACGATCTGCTTCTCTTCTTGAGCAGACCCCAGCTTCACTTAAAAATTTATTAATTCTTATTCCATTTACTTCCATATTCACCACTCATTTTCAAAGTATTAAAATACGGAGACTTTTTCAAGCCTCCGCTTTTATATTCTTTCACCTATACTAGTTTACAGTTTCAAGGAACTCTGTCTTGATATATCCAATCTGTTCTCTATACTCAACCTTTGTCCAATCGCCTTCTGTTCCTACAGCTGTAAATCTTGTTCCCATATCACATCTTCCAAGCTTAGTTCCATCTGTACTTGCAGAACCACGAATATTTACTCCATCTGTTGTCTGTACTGTCCATGTAGAAGGTGTCTCCTCCTCAGCGGTTGTCTCCTCTGATTCTGCATCTGACTGATCTGTCTCCTCTGCATTCTGATTATCATCTGCTGTCTCCTCAGAATTTCCATCATCAGTATTTCCATCATCAGTATTTCCATCATCTACATTTCCATCATCTACATTTCCATCATCTGTATTTTCATCATCAACAGTTGTTTCATCTGTGTTTGTATCTTCTACTGGCGCCTCTGTAGTTGGCTCAACTTCCGTACCATCCTCTGTAGATTCCTGCATCGCATTAATTGAAGCTGCCCACTGCTTAATTGCTCCATCAAGAGTAGACTGAATCATATTTGCCAGATTGGCATCCGCTGTAAGAGCTTCATTGTACTTAGCCTGTACATCCTGCTGAAGTGACGCAAAATCCTCTTGCTGCATATATTTCTGAACAACTGCATAAACATCTGAATCCATTGTATTCTCTGCAAAGCTCAGATTAAATATACTGTAGAGATTATTAATGTAAAGCTTTCCTTCATTGTCTGTCTCAACATAAAAGAAATCAAGCGTTGGGGCAAGAGTATCCACTCCATAAAATTTGATTTCATTATAAACAGATACAAAATATGAACCCTCTGTCAATCCAGCCTTGCTGTAATACTTTATATTTTGAATTGACTCATAATACTGACTCAAAACCCCAATATAGCTTTTTTCATTATTGCTTATTGGACGTGCAACCTGTTCAAGTGTCTCAAGATCATCAGATGCATATGCTGTGTAATAACTATTTAACAACTCAGTCATTGCTGCATCCTTATCAACTGCATAATCTTTATCAAACTGAAAATTCTCTGCGATATTTCCTGTAATTTCTGTTCCGTTTGTACTTCCCTTTGGTTCAACTGGCTTAGCCATAAATGCCAATATCAACACAAAGATTATAAATAATCCTACTGCTCCAATATATCTTTTTTTATCAAGGCAAAAATTTTTAATTTTATCAAAATCTATCTTACTAAAAAAGTCTTTCATTAGAAATCCTCCGCATTCATATCTTTCTTAAGTGCACTCGACGGGAATCGAACCCGTATCCCGGGAGTCGGAGTCCCGTGTTCTATCCATTAAACTACGATTGCCCATGCCTAATTTAATCAACTATAATAAAATATCATAAAGCTGATATTCCTGTCAATTCAAAGCATGCTATGTATAAATTATTTTTTTCTTTTTTTAAATAATATCACTGCCACTCCTATGCCGCACAACATAAGCGATAACCACATAGTATAATCCATACTTACTCCACTGCCTTATGTAAAATATTTAACACTTGATTTAATTCACTATATTCAAGCTGCCCTGGTGCGCTCGCTACTTCCTTAGCGCCAAAGGTAACACATGAACCTACATATTCTCCAATAACTCTTGAAACTGATCCTAATTTTCCCATAGACATTGTAATCAATGGTTTTTTAGGATAACGATTATGAAAATCATTTGTCTCAATCAGCAAGCTCATCACATCATCCATAGTTTGCGGCATAACAGCAAGCTTAACCACATCAGCCCCACTATCATTCATTTTCTCCAATATAGAGTTAATTATTCTATTACCAGGAGTATCGTTAAAGTCATGATGTGATGCAATTATGTGTACATCAAACTTTTTAAGCTCTTTGATAATTTTACGAGGATGATCTATCATAAAATATTCCACATCAATAAAATCTACCAATCCGGTCTCAGCAGCCGCCAATCTAATATCTGCCACCACATCCTCCGGCAGTTCTCCCAAACCGCCCTGACGTTTGGTTCTATATGTATACACAAACAAAGTATCTTTTAATAATGGGGCAACCTCCTCAATTACCGCCTTCAATGCATTAACACTATTGCATTCCTCAAATGCATCAACTCTCCATTCTATCATCTCACATTTATCATTTACCATTTTCTTAATGGACTCAACTATTTCATTTTTAGTTTTTCCCATTACAGGAACACAAATTATGGGTTTTCCTTCTCCAATATGTTTTCCTTTTATAATAATTGGTTTTTCCATAACCTCTCCTTATAAATCATATAAAATTTAATCTAATTATAGCTATTTAAATGCTCCAATGCAAATTGACATCGACATATTTTTACATTATCATTTATTTCTGTAAAAGGAAAGGAGTTACTTATGAGTTTCACATTTTTAAATCAGCTTCCAACTCCAGCTGAAATAAAGGAACAGTATCCTGTATCAAAGGAGTTTGTAGAATTAAAGAAACAACGTGATGCAATGATTTCTGATGTTATCACTGGGAAGGATGACCGATTTTTACTTATCATCGGGCCATGCTCTGCTGATAATGAAGATTCAGTATGTGATTACGTAAGCAGGCTCACCAAAATCCAGGAAGACGTAAAGGATAAGGTTATTATCATTCCTAGAATATATACAAACAAGCCTCGTACAACAGGAGAAGGTTATAAAGGTATTGCTTCCCAGCCAGATCCTGAAAAAGATCCTGATATGGTTGAAGGACTTATCGCAATGAGAAAAATGCACATTCGTGCCGTAAATGAAAGTGGTTTGACTTGTGCTGACGAAATGCTATACCCAGAAAACTGGGGATATGTAGAGGATATTCTCTCATATGTTGCTATAGGTGCACGTTCAGTTGAGGATCAGCAGCATCGTCTCACTGTAAGTGGTTTCGACGTGGCAAGCGGAATGAAAAACCCTACCAGCGGAGATTTTTCAGTTATGCTTAACTCTGTGTACGCCGCTCAGCATCCTCACCACTTTGTATATCGCGGTTATGAAGTTGAAACAACAGGAAATCCTCTTACACATGTTGTATTACGTGGTGCTGTAAGTAAGCATGGAAATACAACTACAAACTATCATTATGAGGATTTAATAAGACTCAACGAAATGTATGCAAAAATGGATTTGGTAAATCCAGCCTGCATTATTGATACAAACCATTCTAACTCTGGAAAGAAATTCAAGGAGCAGGTTAGAATTGCTAAAGAAGTAATGCACAACAGAAGCATTTCCCATGAGATTAGAACTCTCGTAAAAGGACTAATGATAGAAAGCTACATTGAAGAGGGATGTCAGAAAATTGGTGAACACGTTTACGGAAAATCAATTACAGATCCATGCCTCGGTTGGGAAGACTCAAAAAATCTCATCTATACAATCGCTGAAATGAACTAAATAATTTTAATAAAACAAAAGGCCTGACATTCCGTCAGGCTTTTTATACTTTACTGTTTCTCAATCCTAAATAATCTTGCGCCGTGTTTTGGTATATTATCTGATATATCCATATATCTTTTACCACTCCACAGTTCTACAATTGTAGTCTGACTTTCATACAAAAAGTCTAATGATAAACTATCGCACAATTCCTGGACATCGACAGATAAATTTGCAAATTCCTCTCCAAGATTAAATAATGCAACATAAACTATGCCAGCCTCATCATCAACGGAAGTCCATACTGCTTCTTTTTCATTTCTTCGAAGCTGTTTCGCTCCATGAGAATGTTTAAGAAGATGAAGCACTTTCTCATTTGTCAAAAGCTTCTCAGTTTCATCATCCAACTGTGTAAGCTCTGCTCCAAGCATTAATGGGGAACGGAAGATACACCACAATGTCATTAACGACACCTGTTCGTCAATTGTAAGATTCGTTTTACGTTCCTTTCTAAAGCCTCTTCCTATCATTCCAAATGGAATCATATCACAATCCGGATAGCATCCTTCTGACACATGGTTTTGCCAAATTTCACATCGATCAAACATGTTGACAATATGCTTCCAATCATCCCACAAATCATCAGTAATTCTCCACATATTTGCATACTTCTCATACACCCATGCTTTATCTATAATAGCTGGGCCAGGTGAAAGACTAAGTACAATTGGACGACCACATTTGCTAATTGCACGATGTAACATAATGATTTCCTGTTCAGAAGTATCTGCATCATAACGACAAATATCATCGCACTTTACAAAATCAACACCCCACTCTGCATAAAGCTCCATTAACGAATCATAGTATGCTTGAGCCTCCTGTTTACCCACGTCCAGACCATACATATCTGGATTCCAAGGACAAATCGAATACGCGTTAGCTATATCCGATGCAGTTTTATCCGTTCCTTTGATTCCCGTTCCAAGATGTGCTGCAATTCTCGGTATACCACGCATAATATGAATTCCAAATTTTAACCCCAGACTATGAACATACTCTGCTAACGGTGCAAATCCTTTGCCATTTACGGATGATGGAAATCTCTCCGGGCAAGGTAGTAATCTGGAAAATTCATCCATCTCAACTTTACCAAACGGTATATACTGATATTCATTTCTCCTGCTTCCAGCTCCATATGAATACCATTCTATATCCACCACAATATATTCCCAACCATATTTTTTCAAATGCTTTGCCATATATGCTGCATTATCTTTAATATGCTGTTCATTTACTGTAGTATCATAATAGTCATAGCTATTCCACCCCATTGGTGGTGTTAACGCAAATTTATTCTTGTCCACTCTATCCCCCACACTTCAAATTGACACTACTTTTTATTTACCAAATTAGAATATGCCAAAATCGCAGATACTGTTTTCGAGTCTTGAAGTTGTCCTTTATAAATCATATCGCACAATTCATCCAGGCTATGTATCTCAACTTCTATCGCTTCTGCATCATCAAGGTGCTGTTCACCCTTCACCAGATTCTTTGCCAAGTAAACATCAATTGACTCATTGCAAAAAGCAACCGTTGTCTTAAGTGAAATTAGAAAACTAATATCATCACTATGGTATCCCGTTTCCTCTTCCAGTTCCCTCGATGCACTTACGAGAGTATCCTCTGTAAGACTATCCCTACATCCAGCAGGTATTTCCAAAGTTTCTCTCTCTAAAGCATTTCTGTATTGTCTTACCATAACGATTCTTCCATCTGGTAAAACCGGCAACACTGCAGCCGCACCCATTCTATGTGCAACATAATCCCATTCTTCAGTCTTACCATTTGGCAATTGCATTGTATCTTTATAAATATCTAATATTGATCCCTTGTATACAAGTTCTCTTTTAATTCTTTTTAATATCTCAATCATATTACTCCACCAGCCTCCATCGCAGCCAAAGAATACATTCGCAGACGCTTTTCATTCTCCACAAATTCAACACCATCCTGTCTCTGCTCTACTGTAGTTTTTTGACCGTTAATGGAAATAACACTGCCCTGAAAAATTTCATGTTCAACCCTTATAGTTGCCTCTTTTGCCTTTTCCATAATTGAATTTATGTACTCTAATCTTGATTTATTCTTTGTGATTTCAGCCTGTTTTCCAACCTTAACTCGCAATAATTCCATTCTGGTTTGTTTCTTTTTCTCAGTAAGCGGATTCTCTTTTGCCTCATCATCAACAGCTTTTAAAGCAGTTTCTATCTTCTCCACCAAAGCTTTATCGTCAAACACCTGAGACTGAAGCATAAACAATTCCTGAATAAGATTCATTGGTTTACCAGCTGTCACTTCAGTCTTAACTCCATGTCTATTTCCAATAGTATTTGCTACAACACCAACTGTAGCATAAGTGCTTCCACCTACAATCCCAGAATTAGAGCCTTGAACTATGACTTGGCCGTGGCTTACTACAACACTATCTAAAATTGAATCTGCAGTTATAGATTCCTCAGCTTCTACATGTGCATACTCAATAAATCCAACACTTATTCCAGCCTTGGAAATAACAACAGCCTTTTTTCCTCCCTGTATACCGCCACGTATAAGAATATTTTTTTGTGCTGTTATTGTTGCAGCTTCCACAACTCCATCTATAGTGACTGTTCCATTAGATTCAATTGACATACCAGTTCTTACATTTCCATGTATTATTACATCTCCCTTAAAAGAAATATTTCCAGTTTTCATACATACATCACCATATATCTCATAAACCGGCATAATCAATATTTTCTTGTTTGTATATTCTATCTTACCATCAATATCAGACACATAAAGATGATTATTATCTACCTTATAGAAACCATGACCAATAATCTGAGGAAGTTCCCTTCCTTTTTTACATCTTATAATATTTCCTTTTGTGGTCATTCCGTCTTTTCCTTCAATGGAATCATAATATTTAGCAACAATCTGACGTTTTTTCACAAGCTCTACCAAATGAATACTCCAATAGTCCGCAGTACCATCTTCTCTGATAGTAGGCTTAGATGTCAGATTTGTATCAAAACAAAAATCAAATCTGGCATCAACTCCGTCAACTGCTGACTCTCCTTTTGCCACAATAATATCCCTTCCGTAATCTCTTTCCTCTACAATTTTTTCAATCAACTCTTTGTCAATCCCAAACTTAACATCCTTTTGAGATAAAGACTCCAATATTTCTTCACGCGAAAAAACATATGGATTAACATCTGACTCATAAACAACAGGAATATTAATTGTCACTTCCATATCATCTGGTGATATGTGAACTATTATTTCTTTCTGCTTTTCATCAACAAAATTTTCTACATTCTCTCCCATAAAAACAACCCAATTCAAATACCATTTATATATTTACATACGTTATTATTAAATATATAATTTACATATTTATGCATGCGTTATTATCAAACATCAAAATTCATCTTTTAATACACGAAAGCCGAAGCTTCAAGCATATAAAAAAACTGGAAAGTACAGGTATCTGCTACCCTACTTTCCAGTTTAAAGGTTCCTAATTACTTTGCGTAATCAATAACTCGCGACTCACGAATTACATTTACCTTAATCTGTCCTGGATACTCTAATTCAGATTCAATCTGCTTAGATATATCTCTGGCCATCAATACCATATCAGCATCGCTGACCTGCTCAGGAACTACCATAATTCGAACTTCTCTTCCGGCCTGAATAGCAAAAGATTTTTCAACGCCCTTATAACCATTTGTAATTTCCTCTAACTGTTGTAAACGGTTAGAATATGTTTCAATTGTCTCTCTTCTCGCTCCCGGTCTAGCAGCACTGATTGTATCAGCCGCTTGAACAAGACATGCAATCAAAGATTCTGGTTCAACATCGCCATGATGTGATTCTACTGCATTAATCACCAAGGCAGACTCTTTGTACTTCTTACATAAATCAACGCCCAACTGAATATGTGAGCCTTCCATCTCATGGTCAACAGCCTTTCCAATATCATGTAAAAGTCCAGCACGTTTAGCCAATCTGACATCCTCACCAATTTCAGCAGCAAGCAACCCTGTAAGCTGTGCAACTTCAATTGAATGCTTAAGTGCATTCTGTCCGTAACTTGTTCTAAACTTCATTTTTCCAAGTAAACGAACTAACTCAGGGTGAATTCCGTGAATACCAACTTCTAATGTGGCAGCTTCACCCTCTTCACGTATCATTGTTTCAACTTCTTTTTGAGCCTTCTCAACCATCTCCTCAATGCGAGCTGGATGAATACGGCCATCAACAATTAACTTCTCCAAAGCGATCCTTGCGACTTCTCTTCGGATAGGATCAAAACTTGATAAAATAACAGCTTCTGGAGTGTCATCTATGATAAGATCAACCCCGGTCATTGTTTCAAGTGTGCGGATATTTCTACCCTCACGACCAATAATTCGACCTTTCATCTCATCATTTGGAAGCTGAACAACAGAAATGGTTGTCTCAGATACATGGTCTGCAGCACATTTCTGAATAGCTGTAACCACATAGTCTTTCGCTTTCTTATTAGCCTCTTCCTTAGCCTTGTTTTCCATTTCCTTAATTAATTTTGCAGTATCAAGTTTTACATCTTCTTCAATGGTCTTTAAGAGGTATTCTTTTGCTTGTTCGGAGGTCAGTCCTGAAATTCTTTCCAGTTCCTGTATACGTTGCTCATTAAGCTTAGAAATTTCAATCTTCTGCTTCTTTAATTCCTCTTCCTTCACTGCGAAGTTGCTTTCACGTTTCTCAATGGCCTCGAGTTTCTTATCGAGATTTTCTTCCTTCTGAACAATTCTACGCTCGTTCTTCTGGATTTCAGATCTACGCTCTTTGATTTCTTTATCAAGATCATTCTTAGCCTTAATTGACTCTTCTTTGATCTCAAGCATAGACTCACGCTTTTTCTCCTCAGCAGTTTTAACAGCATCATCAATGATTTCTCTAGCTTTCTCCTCAGCATTACCAATTTTTGATTTTGCTGAGTTCTTCTGATATGAAGAAGCTAAATACCATACAACAATTGCAGTTACAAGGACGGACACTACAGCAGTAATGATAATTTGTAGCATTACAGGAGCACCTCCTTTATTAAATTTTCATTGTAATATAACAAGCTTTTACACCTTTTTTGTCATAATTAACAACAATTAAATTTTAACTGTTTATACATATTATGTCAAGCAATATAGTAGGTAAACCTCACTTTGCACTCAATATATTGTGCAATTTTCACTAAACCCTCTCATTACTTTCAATATATCATTACTTTTGAAGCCTCTTCGAAGTATGTACTGGTATACTCTGTTACACTCTTTTCTATCCATTTTTTCATAGTCATAGTGCTTCTTTTCAAGTAATGTTCTTATTTTTTCTTCATCGTCAGCCTCGTATTCAGACTCCAATGCCGCTGTTATTAACTCTTTATTTACTCCCTTTTGAGACAACTTAACTGTCAACTGTTGCTTACTCAATTTTTCCTGATGAAACCGGACATAATTGAAGGCATATCGTTCATCGTCTATATATTTATATTTCTTCACATACTCAATAGCATCATCTATGCATTCCTCTGGGTACTCACTCTTTGTAAGTTTTTCTCTTAACTCATGTTCTGTTCTATCCATCTGCTCTAAAATATGCATAGCACGCCTTTTAGCTCTCTTTCCAATTATCTCTTCCATAAGAGCACTATACTGTTCTTCATTTAAAAAACTTCCTGTTTTAAGAGAAAACCGTGCAGCCTCTGAACGATATAACACGCATGATACACCATTATCGAAAACCGCACGGTACTTACCCTTACCCATTGGTTCATATTCTTTAACAACAACCATAGGTATCCTCTATTACTTATTTAATCTACTTCTCTGTCACATCAGCAACTTCTTCATCATTCTCTTCATCCTCATTATTTGAGAAATAAAATTCACGCACCTTCTGTTCTATCATTGCTGCAAATTCTGGATTTTCTTTCAAATATGTCTTAGCATTCTCACGTCCCTGTCCAATCTTATCACCTTCGTAAGCATACCAAGCGCCAGATTTACTGATAATATCCACATTTGCTGCAAGATCAAGAATATCTCCCTCTTTTGAGATACCCTGTCCAAACATAATATCAAACTCAGCCTCCTTGAATGGTGGAGCAACCTTGTTCTTTACAATCTTAACCCTTACATGATTACCAATCACCTCTCCTGCCTGTTTGAGAGATTCAACCCTTCTTACATCAAGCCTTACAGAAGCATAAAACTTAAGTGCACGACCTCCAGTTGTAGTCTCTGGATTTCCAAACATAACTCCTACTTTTTCACGGAGCTGATTTATAAAAATAACTGTACAATTTGATTTACTAATAACTCCTGTAAGCTTTCTAAGCGCCTGACTCATAAGCCTTGCCTGAAGTCCTACATGGGAATCCCCCATATCTCCATCGATTTCAGCTTTTGGAACAAGAGCTGCAACAGAGTCAACAACAATAATATCTACAGCACCAGAACGAACCATTGTCTCAGTAATCTCCAGTGCCTGCTCACCACAATCCGGCTGTGAAATATACAAATTATCAATATCAACGCCTATATTTTTTGCATATACAGGATCTAAAGCATGCTCAGCATCAATAAAGCCTGCAATGCCACCACGCTTTTGTACCTCTGCTATACAGTGAAGGGCGACCGTTGTCTTACCTGATGATTCAGGACCGTACACCTCAATAATTCGTCCCTTAGGAAGACCTCCTAATCCAAGAGCTATGTCCAAACTAAGTGAACCTGTTGGAACTGTTTCAATATTCATGTTCGCGGTATTTTCTCCAAGTTTCATAACGGAGCCTTTTCCATACTGCTTCTCTATCTGCGCAATTGCCGCATCTAATGCTTTTAATTTATCTTCTTTTGCCATTTTATTCTCCTTGTTTTGCGAACACTTGTTCGTTTTCTTGTTATTATACTATTATACTTTCACTTTATTGTCAACACAAAATTTGGAATAAAATATGGATTTTCTGCTGAGCAGCATGATTTTTGCATAAGAAAAAAGACAGTTGTGATGATACAACTGTCTTAATTATATTCATTAATTCTTCTATAGTCAACTTTTTGGAAACAGGCTATTTAAATAAATTTTGAAATTTAAAACTACATCTCCTTTTTCACATACGTTGACTATTAGCTTAGTTTCTACCAAACTCAGTAAGTACAAGTCCCTCATTTCTATCAAGTGTCATTCCAATACTCCACTCATTTACAAAGACAAGTAAAGGATTACCCTTCATATCAATAACTTTCTTCATATCGCTTGTTCCTGAAATCTTATCCACATCAACCTCATCCTTATTTTCAATCCATCTGATATGTTCATATGGAAGATTTTCTAATCTAATCTCAACGTTGTACTCATTTTCCAATCTGAATTTCAATACATCAAACTGGAGAACACCTACAACACCTACAATAATCTCTTCCATTCCACCTTTGTATTCCTGAAAAATCTGAATTGCCCCCTCCTGCGCAATCTGTGTAACTCCCTTTACAAACTGTTTTCTCTTCATTGAGTCAACAAGCCTTACTCTTGCAAAGTGTTCCGGTGCAAAGGTTGGAATCCCCTCAAATTTAAATTTCTGTTTTGAAGTAGTAAGAGTGTCACCTATAGAATAAATGCCCGGGTCGAAAATTCCTATAATATCTCCAGCATAAGCTTCCTCAACCATCTTTCTCTCATCTGCCATCATCTGCTGTGGCTGTGCCAGCTTCAATGTTTTGCCACCCTGAACATGAGTCACTTCCATTCCGGCTGTAAACTTACCTGAACATATTCTCATAAACGCAATCCTGTCTCTATGATTTTTATTCATATTTGCCTGAATTTTAAACACAAAGGCAGAAAAATCCTCTGAGAAAGGATCAATTGTTCCTACATCAGCAGTCCTTGCTTTAGGTGAATAGGTCATCTGTAAAAAATGCTGCAAAAATGTCTCAACTCCAAAGTTTGTAAGCGCGGATCCAAAAAATACAGGTGAAAGTTCACCCTTTGTAACCTTCTCCATGTCAAACTCAGCACTAGCTCCATCTAAAAGCTCAATTTCATCAAGTAACTGTGCTTTGAAATCACTTCCAATTTCACCCTCAAGTGCATCGTCATCAATCGAAATAATCTTCTCAGAGCCTTCCTTTGTACCTTTTAAAGTATCTGCAAAAGTCATAACCTGACGTTTTTCTCTATCATAAACGCCCTTAAAATCCTTACCAGAACCAATCGGCCAATTTATAGGACAGGTTGCAATTCCAAGCTCCTTTTCAATATCATCTAGTAACTCAAATGTGTCATTTGCATCCCGATCCATCTTGTTGATAAATGTAAAAATAGGAATATGTCTCATGACACAAACCTTAAAAAGCTTTCTAGTCTGTGCCTCAACACCCTTACTAGCATCTATTACCATGACAGCAGAATCGGCCGCCATCAAAGTTCTGTAGGTATCCTCTGAGAAATCCTGATGTCCTGGTGTATCCAGAATATTTATACAATAGCCATCATAGTTAAACTGAAGAACAGATGATGTAACTGAAATACCTCTCTGTTTCTCTATTTCCATCCAGTCTGAAACTGCATGTCTCGCAGTTGCCTTTCCTTTTACAGAACCTGCAAGATTGATTGCTCCACCATATAAAAGAAATTTTTCTGTCAAAGTTGTCTTTCCCGCATCTGGATGTGAGATAATTGCAAAGGTTCTTCTTTTTTCTATTTCACTTCTAAGATTTCCCACTTATATTTCCTCCACTAAAAAATTCGAAGTATAGTATATCTTAATTTTTCTAATATTTCAACGTTAGTCTTAAAATGTTTGTCTTAAAATCAGACTAATTCCTAACAGGAAACTTATTCTTAATATCAAATAAGTTCGCCATTATTTACAGGTTTCACTTTCATATTATTATTAAAATTTATTCAAAAAAATTCCCAATCTTCTATTTGTAAAATACATGTATGACACATTTCATTTACAAATATGAAAATTGGGAATTTAATTATTTACATTTTTTCAAATTTAGATACTTCGCCTGACAATCCATCAGAAATATTTTTATTTTCTCCTGCCTGAACTGAAATAGACGAAATCGCCATAACAAGCTTCGATATTTCCTCAGCTACATTAGTAATACCGCGAGTTGACTCTTCTATTGTAACAGAAATATTATTTATTCCATCATTCATCTTTGTCATGGTATCTACACTATCTGTAGCCATATCAGCAAATTCAGAGAAAGAAATACTTGCTTCATCTGAATCAGACTCATACTTTCCGATTATATTAACGAAATTATCATAGTCATTAGCAACTTCTTCATCCACAAAACGAATCATCTCTGTAGCATTACCAGCCAAATCAGTAACTGCATCAATTACCTGACCACTAATTGCCTGAATACTGTTTGCTGTCTCTCTCGAATTATCTGCAAGCTGTCTGATTTCATCAGCTACAACAGCAAATCCCTTTCCAGCTTCCCCTGCTCTTGCAGCCTCAATGCTGGCATTTAATGCAAGAAGGTTTGTCTGTGCTGCAATACTTAAAATATTATCTGTAAGCTCTGTAATCTGACTAACAGACTTAGAAGCCTCAACAGAAGCCACAACTCCACTCTCTATGTTTTCGAAGGTTGAAATAGTCTTTTCCTTTGCATTGACAGCGTCCTTATATCTCTCTGCAGCTTTTGCCTTAACCTCCTGAAGACGTGTAGCTGACACATTTGCCTTATCATTAATTGTAGAAATCTTATCAAGCATTTCTCCACAACCCATAGTCAGTTCATGTAGAGAAGCCGACACTTCTTCCATAGAAGCTGCCATCTGCTCTGTTGTAGCACTTACATTTGTCGCATTGATATTTGAAGATTCTGCTTCCTCACGCACGAGCATAACAGAGCTATTCATGTCAGATGAAGCATTTTGAATTTTAATCATCAAATTCTGCAAGACTTCAATGAATTGGTTAATTCCACTGGCAAGCTGTCCAATTTCATCTCCTGTCTTATCAGCAACTCGAAGAGTTAAATCCCCTCGTCCAGATTCAATGCCACTGATAATTTCATCCAAATCTGTCTTTGCTTTTTGCGCAGGCAGAACCACGGTTCTTCTAATTATAATGCTGAGAATCACAATTATTACAACATCTACAAACACAAGTACATAGTCAAATACATATGTTCCTTCTATTTTGATGTTGCTATGTCTAATTGCAAACTCAACATCAGACTTTGCATCTGCAATTGTACTCTCATCCCCCGACTTTATAGCCTCTTCATATGTAGCAAGTGATTCAGTAAGATCACTATTAAAATTACTGATAATTTTTAACGCACTTACATTTGCTAATGTAATAAGAACCGCCAATAGACCAAGTACCAATAACATTGTCGTGAGTTTTCTGTTCAAGCTCTTTTGTTTCCTCATATTTTAACTCCCATATGCCATTAATTCATTAATTATTTAAAAAAAGCAAGTGCCTCGTTCATTTGTCTAGAATGCTCATTCATCTGATAAGCAATATTTGCCACTCCATGCATCATAGCATTCAGTTCCTGTATATTTGCAGTAACCTCCTCGGTGGCCGCCGCATTAGATGAGCTCACATCAGTAAGTCCATCACTGCTCTCAGTTATATTATAATTAAGTGAAACCATGTCTGCAACAAGCTGTTTTATTTCCTCTGCCTTCTGTGCTGTGAGTTCTATCTGTGTATCCAGTGAACCAAACTCTTCCAAAACAGAATGAAGTTCTTCCTGTTGTTCTCTATTATCCTCTACAACAACATCTGAGGCAGATACACATTCCTCACACGCCTTCGTAAGTTCTGTAATTATCTCTTTGATATTATTAAGCTCTGAGCTTGTATTATCTGAAAGAACACGAATCTCATCTGCCACAACCGCAAAGCCTCGCCCGGCTTCTCCAGCTCTTGCAGCCTCAATTGACGCATTAAGCGAAAGCAGATTTGTCTGTCCTGAAATACTTTCAATGACAGAGATAATCTCTCCCACTTTACTTACCACTTCATTTACCTTCTGAATACGCTCTGTGATATACGAAATGCCATCTGCCATCTTCACACTACTTCGCTGCATCTTGAGCATCTTTTCATTCATGGTAGAGCTCTTCTCCTGCACTACTAAAGCCTGAGTTCTAATATCAACAACAGAAGAATCAATTGTATTCGTCTCACTGGACATATGCTCCAAATTGTCATTTATATTTGAAATTGATGCAGCCATACTTGTAGAACCTTCAGCCACATCCTCTACAGCCTTGGAGATCTCGCCATTTGCTTCCAATGTCTGTTCACTTGTGACATTAAGTTCAGAGCTCTGCTTAGCCATTGTATTACTTGTTTCTCTGATTTTTCCCACTATTTGATTCAAAGACTCACTCATATTTTTTACTGAGTCAACAATCATTCCAACCTCATCATCGGAATTCTTCATATCATTCAGCTCAATTTTCAGATTTCCATGGGCAATCTCTCGCACCATTTCACTAACCTTTACAAGAGGTTTTACTATTCTCTTACTAAGTACAACAGCAACTACAGCTGCAACTATAACCATAAAAACTGCAGCTGCAACAGCAACCTTAGTCGCTCCGTGAATTCCTGAAAGAGCGTCGCTTTCGTCGGCAGAAACTACTACTATTAAATTATCTGGTGTAATGGAATAACCTGCATACTTCGTAACACCTTTAAATTCATACTTTACGACACTTGGTGTTGGATGTTCTCCCGCTTCAAGCTTTGCTACCAGCCCTTTTACAACTTCATTCTCAACAGGTTGTCCAACCTTATCCTGTGTCGGATGGTACAACATAGTTCCAGCTGCATCTACCACATAAATATACGAGCTGTCCATTCCCTTAACCTGAACACTGCTTAAAACCTCCGCATAACGTTCATAAGAAAGTGGCTCCCCACCTTGTTGCTCCTGAATGCCATATACAGTTGTTGAATATGTCTCAGCCATGCCTAACATATTATTCTGCACAGCTCTGCTAATCTGATTTCTCGCAGAATAAATGCAAATTGTGATACACACTAAATTCGACAAAACAACTGCTGCAATTACCAGCAATGCAATCTTTGTTGCAACACTTTTTCTTTTGTGATTGTTCATGTCTAATACCTCCAAATGTCTTCTAATTTAGGAATATTGTACCATATTATATTAAAAAGAAACAGTCTTTTTATGAATTTATCTTGGAACACTTCCAAGTATTTTATAATGTCTTGCTTTTTCTTCATACATTCTGGTATCTGCTATTCTTGCAATTTCTTTGAAAGTGGCATCAGGAAATTCATTTCTGGTAACATAACCACAGGAAACAGATATTCTATCAATAAGATTTCCCGACCACTCATCAACATTATGCTCGAATTCTTTTTTGATTTGTTTCAATACATCATCACCAACAACAATTATTGCCACAAATTCATCTCCACCAATGCGATAAACCTTACCATATTTTCCGAAGCACTTTGTCATACATAATGCCGCTGCCTTTAACAATTCATCCCCAGCCTCATGTCCTAATGAATCATTTATAGCTTTAAGACCATTCACATCCATTGATATAAAGGTGAATTCCTTCTCCATGGAATGATTTTGGTATATATCAACGTCCTCCTCATAAGCTCTTCTGTTGTAGCATTGAGTAAGCTTATCCGTATTGGATTCACGAATCAGATACTCCTCCTTGCGCTTCTCCTCATCAATAATCTGTGTTGTACAGATAACCTTTTGTGGCAATCCCTCCTTGTCAGTGTTTATGGTAATAAAGGAAATTCTAATCCACCCCACCTCTTTGCTGAGCAAATCTTTAAAAATAATCTTTTTGTCTTTCATTCGGCTTGCCAGAGTGGTCAAATCAGAAAATTTCTGGCCTTTTTCTATGTAAGCCTCTGTCATAGTCTCATCTATTATATTTTTCATTATTGCAACAACATCTTCTCCACTATGGCGGGTTACCACATCTCTGATCTGATTTTGAGAGGAATACTCCACAAAGGTTTTGTCTGAAAGGTCAATTAAGTACATACTATAATAAATATCCGACATAGTTGTCAAAACCGAAAACTGCTCTGCTTGTTTTCCTTTTATGATATACATTCTGTTCATAATAAAGAGCAAAACAACAGATGCCATTAGAAGATATGTAAATACTATCAAAACCGAGAGCAGTGTGCTTCTAACATTCTCTGCCTTGCCCTGAGTAATACATATCAAATCGCCATCCTTTTTTATTGCCGTACAGTAACACACCTCACCATCAACAGGTGCCACAAAATTGATAACTGTATCATCCGACATTCCATACAAGTACATTTCCAAATCTTCCAATGCATCTTTTACATTTTCATCAGTCGTTCCAAGTACCGCTTTTGTTTCTATATCTGCTACATATATATTAAGATTATCATATACAGGCATTGAATCAACTACATTTGAAACCTTATTACTTTCAAATTCTTTTAACATTCGCACTGGTTTTATTCCGACCTGAACCATTTTCTCACCAGTGCTATTCCATGTTATGGCATACATCATACTGCCTTTATCAGACACATCTGATTTTATATCACAACACATTGACAAGCTCTTATCTTGAAGCATTGGTTTAAAGTAACTCATCTCTTCGTCTGAATCAAAGCTTTTCCCATAATACCCTTTCAATGTTCCAGAATAGATTGTACCATTCTCATCATATATATGAATCTCATCAAGAGACATAAGTTTTGCTATTTTATTCAGTTCTACCACACTGTTCTCTGCATCAGGATGATGATCCAACATGTATGCAACAGTTTTTGCTCTGATAGTATACTCTTCCTTCAAGGAATCCATAAGCGAATCTTCAGTTGACTTATTTTTTCCCAAAATGCTGCATATCTGATTAAGCATTACCTCACCGGTTTTTTTAGCATTCCGTTGATTATTATTGATTAAAACTACGTATGTAAAGCCAACCAGTATTAAATCCAAAACAAGCAAAAATGCAGACAACTTTAAAACTCTTAGTTTCCTTAATCTATGCTTGGCTTCCTCACTCATTGATATATCATTTTCCATCTTGAGTTTCTCCTTTATATGGCACATACTACATACCAACTTTATTTTATGACTTTTATCCTAAAATGTAAAACATTTTTCATTAAAATCATGTAAAAATTTGAGTCACCATTTTATTCTGTACTTAATGGTGTGATAACTATATTTTCTGCTGTTATATCGGTTTTTCTTTTGATCACATCCTCAACCTGTGCTCTGGCACTTTCAGTATCTTCCCCCATATCCAATACAACATCACAGCAATTATCATTTATACTAACGACCACATTATCAAAGCCTTTTGCCTCCAGAAGCATTTCCGCGTCTGCTTCCATCTGGGCTACCTCTGTAAGTCTCACTAGTGCGTCTACTGCATTTTGTTTTTGTTCCTCTGTCACCGCCTGATTATTTACAATTTCAAGTAAAGCATCTTTATTTTTTGATCTAACCTGTTCTCTGTTTAATTTGACTTCTGCACAATACGTTGCCGCTGAATCAAGCTGTGCACTTGTCAGAATTGTCTCTCCTGCATTTAATACTGCTTCCGTATCAGAGACCTGATTTTCATCATACATGGCAACAGTCTGTTCTGTTGATGCAACTGGAATATTCTCTTCATTGAAATTTGAAGTCTTGTAATCATAGCTTATGTACCCGACTACAGCCAGAAGTAATGCTAATGTTGTTATTACAATTTGATTTTTATGTGTTTTCAATTTTATCATCCTTTCACTCTGACATTTTAACTATTTTAATCTTATGCATTTCCATATCAAATAATGCCAAAACTGACTCATAAATATTTTCTTCTACCACTGGATTTCCAGCAGCTTCTGTCACAATGACAACCCCGGTATTTTCCGGGGCAATCATCACGTCCACTTTACCTACGCCATCAATCTTGGATAAAATATTTTTAAGTCTGTTCTCCTCATCTGTAACAGACTCACTTCCTATCAAATTATCTCCAACCACAGAAATTGTCTCCTTACTCTTTGATGTAGGCATTGCAACAATCATTAAAAGGATACCTATAAGGATGACAATCAAATAATCATTCCACTTCCAGTTCTTCAGTTTGTCCTTGATTTTCAAGTTCATCGACATAACTAAAAATATCAACCTCCTGTTCTGGCTCATAATATATGCTTTCTATTTTTTGTTTTGTCTCCTGCCATTGTAATATGTCCGATGCCATTTCATCCTTATCAATCCACTGAATAATAGGAAAAATAAGCATTACTGCCATCACACCTCCAACAAAAAATTGAAATAGTTTCCTGTATTCTTCCTTTGGTGACAAATATGCAATTAACATCATAATAAAAACAAATATATATATTTTACTCATTTACACTTTCCCTGCACCCATACATACAATTGAAACAGTTATAATAAAAATAATTCCCATGTGAAACAAAATACATAGATATATCTCACTGGCTCTTGCCGTTCCATTAACCCCCTCTACTATACGTTTATCAGAAACAGGCTGCGCAACTGCCGCAACAGCTTTGTACCCCAAAGTATATATAGCTATCTTTATAAGGGGTGATAACACAATAGCAATCATTACAATAATTCCAACTATCCCTACACAGTTTTTTACCAACACTCCACAGCTAAGTATCGTCTCACCGGTAGCACTCACAGCATTTCCTACACCTGGAATAATCCTTATGGTTTTAAGTGCAAGAGAATTAGTAACCTGATCCTTTGCAGCGGAGATAATTTTTTGAACAGTCCCCATTCCAAAAACAATACCTGTAAATAATTTAAGTACAAATCTGATAATTTTCTCCAATAGTTCTGCCAGTTTCGAAAGGCTGTCCTCCTCAAACATATTATTTATGAACACCAGGAACAAAAAAATTTGAGTTGCAGGTATTAATACTAACTTCGTAACCCACTCAATAAGATACATGCAGCCAAAAGAGAAAATATAATATGATGAGCCAGTGGATATATTTCCCGTTACTATCAATGTCGTTGCATATACCGGAATCAGCACATTCATAAACCCAATAAGACCGTCAATCGTTGTAATTACAATTACTTCAAGCTTCGCGAATGATTCCATAAGCAAAACCATTAATGCACCATATACCATCAAAAAGCTAACACTATTAAGATAAGAATTTTTGGAATTAACCATTTTATTAAACATTGCTGTAATAAACAAAAAACTGAGAACACCTATAAAATAATCCTTTGTTCCAAGTATCTCTGTCACAAAAGAATTCTCTAATTGCTGTAAAAGCACATCAAACACCGACATTTTCCCATCTAATACATCCCTTACCATATCTGCAAATGATGATTTATCCACCAGATACCCTTCACTATATGTATTTAAACTATCCAGCCCAAGTTCGCCTATTATCTCATCAATAACACCACTCATCCCAGCTCCTCCACAATCATAATTATGGAATTAATAATAGGTACACTCATAATTACAATTGTCAGTTTTGCAAAAATTTCTATCTGACAGGCAACAGCCTGATACCCCGCATCCTTACAGATATTTTCCGCAAACTCTGCCACATATGTAACACCAAGCATCTTTATTAATTCGTATATATAGAAATTGTCTATTGGTATCATATCAACAACAGTTTTAATAAATGACAGTACTGATGAAATACATGCCAATGAATAGAAAAAAATTATTATCCCTGCTGTAATACTAAGCATAGACGACAGTTCAGGTCTGACCTGTTTAATAAGCAAACACAGAATAACAGCTATAACCCCAATTAATGAAACCTTCCACATTTTCAATCCTTTACAATGTAAATAAATTTTGCATGGTCACAAACAATTCACTGATATACGGAACTATCCAAAATAAAACAATAACAAGACCTGCCAGGCTAAGCAAAAAGGCCTGCTCCTCTCTGCCACTGTGCTTCAACACCTGACCTAACACAGTTATGACAATCCCCACTGCCGCAATTTTAAAAATTATACTTACTTCCATTATTTTCCTCTTCCTTTACATTGTAGTATGCTCATACAAACAGCAGCGCAAAAACAATACCACCAAGTATACTTATAGGAATCCATACCTTTCTCGTATCATTCTGTTGTTTAATCTCATATTCTCTGATTATCTGCATCAGATTCAAATTGCGTTTAAGTCCGTTCAAGATTTCCTCTTGATTCTTTTCAAAAAAGGCTTCACCACAATTACTTATTGTCACAAAATCCTCCTCTCGAAAACCATATAATTCAAAAAACTTCCCCGTACATTCTCGCCAGGCAACACTGCCATTTGGATATAAATGTTGCTCCAATGCCCTTCCCATTTTTACAAGTTCATTATTTAAAGCATCATCACCGCAATTAACCGTTTTAAAAAACACAATTGTATTTTGTTGTTGCCCTAATAAAGTATAAATTCCCTTATACAATAGTTTTTCTATGGAATCCAAAAGCTCAATACGTCTTTTACAATTTATAAGCTTTGAATAGGCAACCCCTCCACATCCTAAAATGATGAAAAAACTCCCCAATAACTTTAACAAACCTTATTCCCCCTGTTATCATAAACCCGAAACGCTCGCTCTCCGCCAGCTCCTTTTTGCAGGAATACAAACCGTTCAGCAAGTCTGGTCATTCCCTTATCCTTAAGTTCATCAAACTCCTTTGCATGAATTGTTCCCAGTATCCTGACACCTGACTTTCTAGACAACTCAACAGCTTCCTCATCCTCAACCCCTCCAAGCTCGTCTACTGCAATAATCTGAGGTGACATAGCTCTAAGAAGCATCCTCATTCCCTTTGCTTTTGGGCAATTATCCAGCACATCACATCTTCCACCCAAATCATTTTGTGGCACTCCTCTGTAACATGCTGCTATCTCAGACCTTTCATCCACTACAGCAACCTTCATAGCGGTACTTCCATCACATCCTCCTGCAATAATCCTGATGGCATCTCTCAGATATGTAGTTTTACCCACACCTGGTGGCGATACAAACACTGTGTCGTATATGTCATTTCCTTTTCTTATAAATGGCATAATTTCCATAGCACAATTTTTATATTCATGAGCAACCCTGATATTTACCCCGCTTATATCATTTATATTTTCAATCTTCTCATCATACAAATCAGCTCTTCCTACTACCCCTACTCTATGTCCACCCCTGATAGTAAAAAACCCTTGTCTGATTTGGGACACATAATTAAACCATGAATAATCAGTCAGGTAATTAAGAAGCTCCTCCATATTCTCCTCACTAATTAATCTCTTTCCGAGTGTGGAACCGTTGTCCATAATATATTCAACAGGTTTATTTGTTCTAACTCTAATTTCTTCAAGTCTATCCGTCTGTTCTTTGGTCACAGCCATACACTTCGGCAGATAATTCTCAATCCCCATACCAATTCATCCTCTCCTAGAAAATAAAAAAGCCATAGACAGAATAACTGTCTATGACTTATATATATGACTTGTCTATTTATTTATTCCAACAAATTACATACGCTCTGGAGCTGAGAATCCTAACATATCAATACATGTCTCCAAAACAGATTTAGTAAGAACAAGTGTAGCAATATATGACTTCTGAAGCTCCTTATTTTCCTCAGATAGAATCTTTGTATCATGATAAAAACCATTAAATGCATTTGCCAATTCATAAATGTATGCACAAATCTTGTGTGGCGCGAGCTCTTCATACGCATTCTCAATTATTGCATTAAATTTTGCAAGAGACAACATTAAATCCTTTTGTCCTGTAGTCTCAGCTGGTACAATTGCAGACATAACTTCGTCCAAGCTGCCACCGTTTGCCTGATATTTTGCGAGAATAGATTTAATACGAACTATTGTATACAAAATGTAAGGTCCCGTATTTCCCTCAAATGAAATAAATCTCTCAAGGTCGAATACATAATCTTTGCTGGCCTGATTTGACAAATCACCATATTTAATTGCAGCCAGGGCAATCGTCTTAGCTGTCTCCACTGCCTCCGCTTCATCAATATCAAGGTTTTCCTTCTCTTTCTGATTCTCCTTGATCTTTGCAAGCATTTCCTCATTAATCTCCTTGAGAAGGTACTCAAGACGCATTACTCCGCCATCTCTTGTCTTAAATGGCTTGCCATCCTTTCCATTCATTGTACCAAACCCGATATATCTCAAATCTGTTGTATCTGGCACAATACCAGTCTTTCTAGCACAACGGAATACCTGTGTAAAATGCATAGACTGACGCTGGTCTGCACAGTAAATCACAGTATCAGGGTTATTTTCTTTCATTCTCATTACTAGAGTGGCAAGATCTGTGGTACTGTACAAAGATGCTCCATCTGATTTCAAAATAATACAAGGTGGTACTTCCTTAGCATCAGACTCTTCCTTTACATCCACAACAAGAGCTCCCTCGCTCATATATGCAAAGCCCTTATCCTTCATCATCTGGACCATGTCCGGAACAAATGGCTGTGCATCAGACTCACCCTTCCATAAATCAAAATGTACATCCAGATTCTCATAATTTCTCTTTAAATCAGTTACTGACACATTCATAATATGATTAAGTAATGCCTGATAACCTCTTCTACCAGCCTGAAGCTCTTTCGTAGCATTTAAAGCCTCTGCCTTATATGCCTCATCCTCTTTTGATTTTCCGCTGGCGCATGGATATATTTCCTCTAGCTCAGATATTGTAAAAGGTGCTTCCTTTGGATATTCTCCCTCATATGACTCATCAAAGTAACAAAGCTCAGGTTTACGAAGCTTAAGTTCTGTGATAATAAGTCCCATCTGAAGTCCCCAGTCTCCAAGATGAACATCCCCTATAACATTGTGTCCCATGAATCTGGCTATTCTCTTAACACTCTCTCCGATAACTGCTGAACGAAGATGTCCAACATGAAGTGGTTTTGCAACATTTGGTCCGCCGTAATCAATTACAATTGTCTTTGGATTTTCTGCCTTTTCACATCCATATCTTCCTTCATCAGCCATCATCTCATTAAGAAATTTTGCTAAATACTTGTTATCAATCTTTATATTAAGGAATCCTGGTTTAACAGACTCAACAGACTCAAATAACTCATCCCCTGTAAGTGCCTCTGCAATTTTGTCAGAAATCATAAATGGTGCACACTTGTATTCCTTGGCAGCTGCCATTGCACCATTGCACTGATATTCACATAAATCAGGCCTATTTGACAATGTCACTTTTCCGTATTTTTCATCATATCCAGCATTCACAAATGCCGCTGTGACCTTTTCTGATATTAAATCAATCAGTTTTTTCATATACACGCCTCCTAAACAATCTGTTCTTCATTCTATCACAGAAGATTGCATATATCAAACTATAAAAAAGAGATTTATTATTTTAATACAGCATTTTCAATTCCATATTGTTCTGCCAAAGAACTAATTGTTCCATTCTCATAAGCATTTGCAAGAAACTCATTTGCCTTCTCTGTAATATCCGAATCCTTACGGAACCCCACACAAATTGTTTCGTCATTTAAGGTAATATCAAATCCAAGATCATCAAATTCATGCCCATCATCGGTATAATACGCAGCCATAATAATATCTATCACTGTAGCATCCGCCTTCTTTTCAAGCACACTTTCCAGTGCCTCCATCTGGGTTGGATAAGCCGTAAAACGATATTTCAATTCCTTTAGCAATGTCTCTCCAGTAGAGCCCTCCTCCACTGCAAACAATATGTGCTGACATTCTTCTGCAGTACTGTATTGTCCCATTTCACTTCTTCTAAGTACAACCACCTGCGCATTTGAAAGGTATGGGTTTGAACATGAAATTGTTTTCGTAAGCTCCTCTGTCATTGTCATTCCATTCCAGATACAGTCTATGCTTCCATTTTCAAGAAGCTCTGTTTTCTTATCCCAGTCAATCTCTACAAATTCAACTGTGACACCAATACTTTCTGCAAATGCTTCTGCCAGCTTGGCATCAAACCCTACCCATTTTTCACCATCACGATAATCCATCGGTGCGAAATCCGTGATACCCACAACAAAGGTTCCCTTGGACTGTACATATCCCAAATCAGACTCTCCAAATTCAATATTCGAAGAAACATTGCTATTATCCTTGCCACACCCTGTAAGTATTGTTAATACCAACACTGTAAGCAGCATGATTCTCTTTTTCCACTTCATCTTCATGCAAACACCTCAAAATCTCTCTTAATCTTTCAACGCATATATAATTCCAAAAGTTCCAGGTCCACAGTTTACTGATATAGCGGGCGAAGCTTTCTGATAGTAGATGTTTTCAAAATCAACTTTACGCTTAACTTGATCTTCTATTTCCTTCAGCTCCTCACTTGTCAGTCCAGCATAGGTGATAAATAAAATTCTTTTGTCCACCTTACCTATCGCACTGAGAGTTGATTCAATGTACTTCTTCCACGCATATTCTCTTGTTCCCACTCGAATAGCCCCCACCTTCATATTGCTGTTTTTCAGAGCGATAACCGGATGAATCATAAAGGCTTTACAAAGTGTGCTGATTTTTAAAGAAATTCTTCCTGTATACGCCAGAAAATCTGTACTGTTTACAATGAAGCTGGTCTTAACCTGCATTTTCAGATGTTCCATTTCTTTTACAATTGCATCAGCACTCATTCCAGCAGCTGCGTACTCAGCGGCACGCAATACCATCATTCCCATTCCACTGGACAGGTGTCCTGAATTAACAACAAACACATTGTCGAATGTTTTTGATGCTTCCTTGGCATTTTCATATCCCAAACTGACATTTTTCGCCATTGCAATATGTACAATGTATTGTGCCCTTGTCAGCTGCTCAGCGAAAAAATCTTCATACGCTGCCACATCAGGAGCTTTTGACTCCACACGTTTTCCCATCTCACCTATATAAGAAAGAATTCCGTCTGTTTCTGTTTCCACTCCGTCCAGAAATTCACCGCCTTCAGTGACAACCCGATATGGCATTATTGCTATATTTTTTTTATCTACAAGCTGTTTTGGAAGGTCACACACACTATCAGTGGCAATCATGATTGGAACTTTCTTTCTGTGTTCCAGCACCGGCGACTCAACTGCACCAATTGCACCATCTTTCCCCATTATATGGACAAGTTCCCTCGGAAGATGTCGCAACAGCTCTGTCTCCAGCTGCATACCACTTACAGGTTTTAACAGGTATCCATCAAAACCTTCCCTTCTATACAGGTCTTGATTTTCACTTCCAGCGTTGGCTGTGAGAATTACTATTGGAGTATTTTGATTCAATCCACCTGTCTGTGTACGGATTTTATGTAGACATTCAATACCGTCCATTTCTGGCATGAGATGATCCATAAAAATCACATCATATCTATTCTCAAGTGTTTGTTTCAGGCACTCCGCACCACTTAAAACCGTGTCGATATTCACCTTTGTTTCACGCAAAAGCTTCTTTGCAACCATCAGATTAGTTTCATTATCATCAACAATCAAAAGATTTGCTTTTGGAGCCTCAAAGCTTTGTTTATAATGCTGTCTCGAATTCAGGAAATGCCTCTCCTCCAAATTAAGGACACCAATCTCTGTATCTCCAACTACCTTCTGTGGTAAAGTAATCACAAACGTTGAGCCCTTAGTATAGACACTGTTCACTTCAATCTCACCATCCATAAGCTGTACCAGCTGTTTAACGATAGAAAGACCAAGGCCAGTTCCTTCTATGTATCTGTTTTTCTCCTCATCCACTCTCTTAAATGCACTGAATAAAAATGGAATACTCTCTTTTTTGATTCCTATGCCAGTATCCGCTATAGAATAAGATACTTTTGCATAACCATTTTCCTGACTTTTACACTGAATAGACAGAGTAACAGACCCTTCTGCTGTATATTTTACTGCATTGTTCAGCACATTAATGAGAATCTGTTTAATTCTTACTTCATCACCGTATAGCTGAGAAGGTAATGTCTGGTCCACATCCACATGAAATTCCAGCCCCTTTTCCTTAGCACGGACCCAAATCATATTTACAATGTCAGACAACATCGCCCCCACATCATAAGCGACAGGTACAATATCCATGTTACCTGATTCTATTTTAGACATATCCAGAATATCATTTATAAGTGTGAGAAGCATCTTACTTGCGCCCTGAATATTTTTAGCATCTGATGCAACTTCATCTGACACGTCTTCTCTCAAAATCATCTCATTTAAGCCGATAATTGTATTAATTGGTGTCCTGATTTCATGACTCATACTGGAGAAAAAGCGATTCTGCATCCTGTTCAGTTCCTCAATCTCCTTTTTCTGCTTCTGTGTTGTATCATTTTCAGACTGATAAATCTGGTTCTGATACAAAATCATACCACAGGTTACAAGCGTCACAATAATCAAGGTTGAAAAAGAGTCCATATATGCAACCTGAATAGTATGAGAAACAATTAATCCTGGGTAAAAGTATGCTAAGTAATAGCAGATAGCACTTATAAAAAAGCTGCTCCCAATTAGAACATATTTTATCCTGTTCTCTACCACAAGACACACAAAAACCACTCCAAACATAAGCCATATAGGAGCACCTCCATAGATTGCCCCACCTGTCAGGAAATTGTATGGCAACACAAAATAGATTATCAAAAAGGCGATTATAACTGCCCCAATCTGTACCTTTTGGTATCTGATTGTAAAATATGTAATACAAAAAATAATTACAAAAGCCAGTACCATCACAATCACATTATTAAAATTTTCTCCAGATACAACACCAGAGACAATTCCAGCAGCCAGTCCTATAAGCCCCAACATTACAATCAGTATAAACATACGTTCCTGGCGGCTTCTCTTACAATCTCCAATTGCCTGTATTAATTTCTTTGGATTCATTCTGCTTCACCGCCTTCCAAATTTTTAATCAGGCTCTTCACTTTCTCGGAAGCTGCACCGAATTCGAAATCATCCACATCCAGTCGTACATCGCAAAGAAGGTTTTCAACTTTCTCTCCTCTATATACCACTGTACTTAATTCCGAAAGTAAAGACTCTGCCTTATCAGCTTCGAAGGTTTTCAAACCTTCCACCAGTGCTCTTAATCGTTCAATCAAATCGTCTGTAGATATTTCTGTTTCATCCACTTCTGTTTTATCCACTTCTGTCTCATTAATACGGGATTTTGTATTCAGTTCGAGTACGTCACATATACTCTGCACCACCTGAGTATATTCATTGACAAGTTCTTCATGATGTTTTTTGATATAATCCACATCCTGATTCTTAGCTGCCATTTCCATGTTTTTTGCATTTTCTGACAGTGAATCTGCACCTACCATCTTTGCAGTACTCTTCACAGCATGAACTCTAATGCAGTAATTTTCAAAATCCTTCTGTGCAAAGAAAGTACCCACGTCCGACACTTTCTGTTTGAAATCCTCCGCAAATTGTGTAAGTAATTCAAAATAGAATTTATCGTCCCCACCACAATATTGAATGCCGGACTTCGTATTAATTCCAGCTTCTTCAAGCTCTGTCATTCTATCTTTTTCAGAATTATTATTAGCTTCTTGTGCATCCTTCTCTACTTTTATTTCTTTATTTGAATTTTTTTTACTATTTTCATCTACAAATACAACTGATGATTTTGGCAGCACTTTTCTTAGAACTCGTTCAAGTTCCAATGGTTCAATTGGCTTGGATACAAACTCATCAAAGCCTTCTCTAAGAAACATTTCTCTTGCACCGCTGACAGCATTTGCCGTAAAAGCAATAATAGTAAGCACTCTGTTTGAATTATTATCAATTTTACGAATTCTTTTTAAGGTCTCCACTCCATCCATTTCCGGCATCATATGATCAAGAAAAATCAAATCATAATCTTCCATCTCACAAAGTTCAATGGCACGTTTTCCACTGTCTGCTTTAGTAACAATCATCTGATAATCTTTGAAAATTCCTTCTGCCACCATCAGATTCATAGGTTCATCATCCACAACCAGCACTTTCACTCCAGGACAGAGCATAGTCTTCTCCTTCAGCACTGATTCATTTTCCAGAGAGTCCGCATTTAATATGTTGACAATAGGCAGACTATAAAACGGCTTTTTCAAAATCTTTATTCTGCTTTCCTTCGGTAAGCTGAAATCTTCATCTGCTACTACAATAACCTTTACATTCTGATTCAAATCTTCAAAATATTTCTCATTTTCACCATATTCTTCTTTTCCAATAAACAGATGTGTCAATTGATACATTGAGGCTAGTTTTTCAAGCTCATCCATGTTTGAAATTCTGTGCAGAGAAATTTCAAGTCCCTGAACCATATGGGAAATCATCTCATTGTAATAATCTCTCACTTGCGGAACTTCATATTTCTCTGGTCTTAAGTAACATGCCAGGCACAAATCAGCTTTATCATCAACCACCATGACTTTTGCTTCATCCACTATCTTCTGTGGTATGCTGACAGTGACAGTTGTTCCTTCTCCCACAACGCTTTCAATCTGAATAAAGCCTTCCATTACAGACACCATGCCAGACACAATTGAAAGACCTAACCCTAATCCGCCTGCTCTACGATTTCTTCCGGCATTGGATTGATAAAAACGTTCTTTTATCTTTTCCAATTCTTCCTGTGCAATTCCCACACCTGTATCACTAACCCTGATACAAAGATTGACGCCATATTTCTTTTTTATGGCATATACTCTGACATAAACACCACCTTTTTGAGTGAACTTGAATGCATTATCAATAAGATGTCCCAATATCTTCTTAATTTTCTTTCCATCACCAAGTAAAACAGAAGGTACATCTGGGTCAATGTCAAAAACCAGTTCAAGTTTTTTTCCTTTGTCTGACTGGTGATTCCTATTGATTACATCATTGATAAGTGACGAAATCATATAGGCTTCTTCACTCACCGTAATCCTTTTGGTATCGATTTCTGTGTAATCAAGAATATCTCCAATCTGCCCAAAGAGTCTATATCCCGCGACCTGTATTGATTGTAAATTCTTTTTCCTATCATCATTATCTTCGTTTTTGAGCATAACTGCCGTAATTCCCGTAACGGCATTAATCGGTGTTCGCAGCTCGTGAGATACATTGGTCAGAAAGTCCTCTGTTCTGCGGTTTGTCTCTTCCAGTTCTGCAATTTGATTTTCACTATTTTTTCTTTCCTTATTACGCCTTTCCAGAATGGTTTTCGTAATCATCCCTGCCATGAAAACCAGCACAAGATGAAAAATAGAACGTGTAATCACAAGAGATGACAATTCTATATCTCGTCCCAACACGAATACAAAATCATACCCCATTGTAAGAAAGTATGTAATAACGCAAAGCCTGATAATGCTATAATTTTCTGTGGCAGAATACAATATGATAATTACAATCATAAGAGGAGCCAGATCATATACACTTGTCTCATGTATTCCATAGAAGAAAAAGGCTAGCATTGACAGTATAAAATACTGCCACAGCCTGCTGGATTCAGGCATTTTTTCTATAATATGAAACACCCAGCAGACAGTAAGCCCCAGCAGCAGCAAAACAACTGCACCAATTTCCCATCCCAGAAGAATTGCTTCTCCTGTTAAAGCCAAAATCAAAACTGTACAGACAATCAATATCAGAAGATGTGTTGACCGCTGTTTTTCCTGTTCATACATGGATTTTCCCCCTACCTTGTTCTCATTTCATATACTTTTGTACATTACAGTCCTTTTTTCAATTCAGCAAGTAATTTTTCATACTCAGACATCACCTCATCATGATGTTCCTTAATATATGTATAATCACCATCTTTTGCAGCAAATTCCAATGCCTTTGCATATTCTGACAACTGTTCTGCACCGATATTAAGTGAAGTACTTTTTAAGGAATGCACATATATCTCATAGTCCTTCCATGATTCTTTTGCATATTCCTCTGCCAGCACGTCCCTTTTATCTCCGCTAATGTATTCTTCAATCATTTCCAAATAGAAACCTTCATCATTCATACAATAGCCCATTCCGACCTGTGTATTTAGTGTCGGAAAACGTTCATCAAGAGTCATTTCTCTTGCAGAATCCACAGCTTCCTCTATGCACTCTTCCTGTTTGCTGCTCTGTTCCTGCTTTAATTCCTGTTCAGTTTCATCTTCCAGCTTAACCAACTCCTCTGGAAGATATTCCCGAAGCATATCCATTAGTTCATCCTCTCGGATAGGTTTTGACAAATAATCTGTAAAACCATCTTCCAGATATTTTTCCTTAGCACCTACGACTGCATTTGCCGTTAGTACAATAATCGGTGTATCTATGTTGCAGTGGCTTTCTGATGATTTGATTGCCTTCAGTGTTTCTATTCCATCCATTTCCGGCATCATGTGATCAAGAAAAATAATGTCATATTTTTTCTCCTCAATCATCTGAAGACATTCTTTTCCACTATTTGCCACATCAACCATTGACTTGGTTTGTTTCAAATAACTTTGAGCAACCTTCAAGTTCATCTCTACATCATCTACCACAAGAATTCTTGCATCTGGCACTATAAATGCTTTATCATTTCTGTCTACCGAATGGATAAACTGCTTATATTTCTGTGAGAAGTCACCTAATGGTTCAAAGCTTACAACCTTCTGTGGAACCGTTGCTGTGAAAACAGAACCTTTTCCATATTCACTTATGACATTGATTTTTCCACCCATCAGTTCTACAAGATTTTTGGTAAGACTTAATCCTAAGCCGGTTCCCTCTATGCTCCGGTTTTTCTGTTCATCAACTCTTGTAAAATTAATGAACAATTTATCCATATCCGATTCTTTTATACCAATTCCAGTATCCTCTACCTCTATCTTCAGATAAATCTGTTTGTGCCCCATCTGTTCATATCCCATACGAAGAATAACAGTTCCCTCTTTGGTATATTTCACAGCATTTGACAAAAAGTTGTTAATAATCTGTCTAACATGAACCTCATCACCATAAAGAACAGATGGAACCTTTGAATCAATTTCCATTTTAAAATCCAGATTTTTGGCATCAGCTCTGGCTTTGGTCATATTGTAACAGTCATTGAGCACTGAAAATAACTCATACTCTACCGGTATAATTTCCATTTTTCCAGATTCGATTTTCGATATATCCAGAATATCATTCACAATAGATAATAGTGTCTGGCTGGCACTTTGAATATTCTTGGCATACTCTCTGATTTCCTCTGCATCGCAGGTATCACAATTTTTAAGAAGCATAGTATCCATACCTATGATTCCATTAATTGGAGTACGAATTTCATGTGACATATTTGCAAGGAACCGACTTTTTGCCACATTTGCAGCAATAGCATCATTTTTTGCCTGCTCCACAAACTCTACATGCTCCTGCATCATATGACGCATGTAGATAATCAAGGTACATATTCCAAAAATGCATACCCCATACCTGCTTGCTTTTCCTAAATCTCCTACCTTTATGGTATATGTTCTCAAAATGTCAACAACTCCACCAATTATCATGGATACTGCCCCTATAAGGCTAATCCAAGTCTCCAGGCTTTTCTCCTTTTTTACGTCCTTGCCTAATTCCACAGCATTCACAATAAAATTCAGGAAAATAATGCAATGTGAAACAAAAGACATCTCTAAGAAGTCCCGACATCCGCTAATTTGAAGAATAAGCTGCATTATTATATTTATCACAGAAATTGCCATTAATAATAATACAATTTTCCTGATTTTTGGTGTTGACTCGTAGCAATATGCTTCAAAGGCCAAAGGCGCTGTCATCAAAATAATAAAGATTAAATTCGAGTACAATGTCTGATTTCCGTAAAACACCTCCGGCACCTTGGTTTCAATCAGATAATATATGCTCATAAGAAACAGATGTACACCGAGATACTCTATTCCCACAACATTCCTAAGTGACATTTTCTGTACAATTGCCAATATAATAAAAATTACAGCAACAATAAATATGGCAGCTGTTATAATAATGTCAAATGCCTTTTGCTTTATGAAATGGAGAATTGCCACATCTCTTCTTGCAACAGATATCTCGGTTATATAAGTTGCATAATTGGCATAAGGAGAGCTCATTTCAATCTCAACCTCTCCGGTCTTACAATTCTCAGGTATGTCAGCAAATACAATCACACTGCCCGGTGTCCCACCAAACATTCTCTCATCATTTAACCCAAAGGTGTAAATTTCTTCTCCATCCACTGTGATTTTCAATGTTTTATCAGCAGACAAAAAAGTTAAAGTCTCTCCCCAGTATTTACTTGGAATAGTATTTTTGATAACAATTTTCTCATTTGCCCTACTGGTGGTATTATAAGGTAATTCCAACAACTCTGTCTCTTCAGAATCTTCCCTTATCAATGTCCATCCGGTGTTAAAAGAATGAACATTTCCTTTTGCCAGAGTCATATCATCTACCTTAGCCGTCTTTAGCACAATTGCTATCACAACTAACTGAATAAAAAAGAGCGCCCAAATAATCTTATTATATTTTTTCATAACCTTAAACTCCTATTTATCCATAAGCAACCTTCTTTTCATATTATTATATACAAACAAAACCCTATAAGTAAACTCTCCAAAATGATAGTTTTCGACATTTTAGTAAAATACACAAAAATTTTAATAAAAAAACTCCAATAACCTTGATATATAACAATATCAGAGTTACCAGAGTTTATACATTTTATAATTTATGATATATCGTCCTGCTTAAAAATAACATTACGATATTTATTTAGCACATTTAAGAGTAACGTACCCAGTACACAGACTGAAATCACTTCTCCTGCTCCTACTGTAAGTGCATAGAATGGTAATGACCAATCCTTATCATGCCACTGGAATACAAATCCGTATCCGTATCTTAAAACAATTGGAATAATGACTGCATTGGCCACAACAGGTGGAAGTGTACATAAAAATTTGTGTTTTCTAAGCAAATATGTACCTATTGCTCCAATAAGTGTTGCAAGACTTCCGAATACAATGTCATAAATTGCAGCTCCCGTAAGAAGATTTGCAAGTAGGCATCCTATCCATAGTCCAGGAATAGCCGCCGATGTAAAGAACGGCAATATACATAATGCCTCCGAAATTCTTACCTGAATGTTTCCGCTTGCAAGATTAAATGCATTGATAAACATTGTAAGCACAACATAAATCGCAGCAATTACTGCAGCCTGAGTGATGAATAATACCTTTTTGTTTCTCATATTTAATTTTCTCCTTTAGTTTTGTTTTCCGTCAGGAAGGTCTCGAACTGACGTGTTACTTATTGGAAGGTTCTTTCAGCCTCCGAATGTTGACTATAGCACATTCAAACAGTATGAGTCAAGAGCCTCATGTCCTTATTTTCACTAATTTTGTTTATTTCGTTCTGGCAGCTGAACCAGAATTATTGCCGCAAACATAAGTCCGCAGCCAATCAGTTCCCTTTTACTTAGCTTCTGATTAAGTATTAGCCAGCCTGCTATAACCGAAATAACTGACTCCATACTCATTATAAGTGATGCCACTGCTGGATTCATCCCCTTTTGAGCTATAACCTGAATTGTGTATGCCACACCAGTGGACAATGCTCCTGCATATAATATCGATGACCATCCACTAACAATACCTGATATGGTTGGCTGTTCATAGATAAACATAAGTACCGCAGATAAAACTCCACAAACAAAGAACTGCACCCAAGCCAGCTTCACTCCATTTACAAGAGGAGAAAAATGATCCACTAACAGTATTTGAATTGAGAATGACACCGCACACAAAAGCAAAAGAACATCGCCTATCTGAATCGAACAATTTCCGGTTGTCATACACAAAAAATACAGACCAGCTACTGCTATTAATATAGCAATCCACATTCGTAATGACTGTTTTCGGCCAATTACTATGCCAAATATTGGTACCAGAACTATGTACATAG
>CAMFPD010000001.1 GCA_945971355.1 uncultured Lachnobacterium sp. | reverse complement strand
AGCTAGGTTTTCCTTTTCTGTAGTATCTTTGCCTTCTTCCTTAGCTAGGTTTTCCTTTTCTGTAGTTTCTTTGCCTTCTTCCTTAGCTAGGTTTTCCTTTTCTATAGTATCTTTGCCTTCTTCCTTAGCTAGGTTTTCCTTTTCTGTAGTTTCTTTGCCTTCTTCCTTAGCTGGGTCTTCCTTAGTTGTATCCCCAGTTTCATCTTTCTTATCACTGTCATCTGCCGCTTTCACACCGAGAATAACTGTACCTCCATTTGCTGCAGCTGGGATATCCACGGTAACTGTCTGTTCTGCTGAAACAGTGTACTCTTTGTTGTTATAAAGGTCTGTGAGTACAGTTCCTGCCTTCTCATTAACAGAGAATGAAACTGTATTCTGTGAACCAGTTATATTTAATCCCACATAGAGATTTTCACCATTATAGCTACGTACAAAAATATCATATCCATCTTCATCCGATACCTTGATTACACTTCTTGTACCCTTTGACAAAAGCTTTGAATAATCATTTCTTATGCCCAGTAATGTCTCATAATGATTGTACATACTGTTGCTGTCAGACTTCTGTGTTTCAAGTTCATCCCAGTCAAAATCATATCTGTTAGTCTGATATGGATAGTTATCTGCTCCATAGAGACCAATTTCTTCTCCGTAGTAGATAACTACCTGTCCCTTAGCAGTCATCTGGAGAGCCGAAGCAACCTTAAACAGGTTCAAAGCTTCGTCCTCAGTATATCCGTTCTGATTAATCAGCTTGTATACAAGTCCATCCTCATCATGGCTTGAAAGGAACGCTCCTGTTGTAGCAGTATTGTTAATTCTTTCATTTCTTGCTTCTAATGAACTTTCAACAGATGAAATATTACCAGATACAAAATTTTGTCCAAAGTCATTGAAGTCAAAATCCAGTAAAGAATCCATTGCACCCTTATAAATATCAAGTGTTGTAGCACTACCACCTGAGTACTCTCCAATCATCTTGAAATCAGGGTCAATTTTTGTAAGTTCATTCTTTAATGCTTCCCATGCTTCTGTATTTACATGCTTAACTGTGTCTATACGGAAATAATCAATTCCGTATTTTTCTACCCAGTTTGTCTGCCATTCAATAAGCTGGTCACGTACATCTGAATTCTCTGTAACAAAATCAGGAAGATTTGCAAGAGACGCATATACATTATCGCCCTCAACTGTATTTGACTCATCACGGATCATAGCAACATATTCACCGTTTTCATTCTGGATAAGTGTATTGAAATAGCCTGTAACATCATGCTCCTCTGAATCATATCCAGAATGGTTAAGTACCACGTCAACCATAAGCTTCATTCCACGAGAATGTACTGCTGAAATAAGTTCCTCAAACTCCTCCTCTGTTCCGAGATGTCCGTTTAAGCTCTCAAAATCAGATGCCCAGTATCCATGGTATCCTGTTGACTCAATAGTCTCTCCGTCCTTTTCTGTTGTAATATCTGACTGAGCCACAATTGGAGTAATCCAAATTGTATTTACCCCAAGTTCTTCAAGATAATCAAGTTTTGCTTCAAGTCCTGCGAAATCACCACCGTGATAACTCAATGAACCTGCCTTATCAACATCGTTCTCTCCGTTAATTCCTGTATTATTTGATGTATTTCCATCAAAGAAACGGTCTGTAACTGCGAAGTAAATAATTGCTTCGTCCCAATCAAATGTATCCTCGTCATTTTCCACAATTACAATTCTAACACTTGTCTCATATACATTTCCGTAGATATCCTTCATCGTGATAGGTAAAGAATATGTTCCAGGTCTTACTGTATCCTTACAAGCAATAGTTGTCTCCATAAGCTCTGGCTCTACGTTTTGAGTTCCAAGTCCAAGTGATGAAAGGTCCACTGTTATTTCACCAATTTCTTCCTCGGTAAATGTCTCTGCGTCATCACCTGCAAAACCTAATGAAATAACACTATTCTGGCTGTAATTAATCGATGATGAAGATAATTTTCCTTCAATCGCAAGATTATCAAACTTCTTAAATGTTAATACCGAGCACTCCTCACCCTCGTACTCTGTCTTATTTACGTTAAATAAATCCAGCTTTTTCTCACCATTAATTAAGTAGTAGTATGCATACTCCCCTGTTTCCACATCTGACAATGTAAATTCAAATCTGTCAGTTTCTGCATCATAAACCATATCGTGTTCTTTGCCGTTCACTACCACCTTAACATTATTAAGTGAGGAAACAGCACCTGTTGTAACAAGTGTATCTTCTCTATAGAAGAATGAAATCTCATCATCGGCCCCATTCATCTCATATCCCTTGTTATATGGATATACATAGGTGATACCTTTTCCCTGTTCAAATTTTGCATGTACTACTAACTGTCCAGCTGGAATTATAAGAGCATGATCTCCTCCATCCTTCTCAGCCCACTCATTCTTATCAGTTGTTTTTCTCATACAGAAACCAATTGTGAAATCAGTTTCTGATTCCTTTACTGGAAATACAATGTACTGTTTACCATTTATCTCTGTTGGCTGACAATTAAGTGTCTTCTTACCGCAGCCGGAATCCCAACAATAAATGTTCCAGCCATCATAATCATTATCCTCTCTGTCGTACTCTACAACCACGTATCTTGTGTACGCTGTATTGTCAGCTGGCTCAATATAGTTATCGTCGCTTACAGTCCAACCCTCTGGTGCTTCTGTTGAGATCACTGTAGAACCCTTTACTCCAGTAACCCAACGCTCCTCTCTTTCATTCTCTGGTATAAAGCAGATATTATCGGTCTGTTTTCCGCTATTATTATTAAAGATACAATTAAACTGATCCTGATCTGTCATAATTGAGAAGGTATACCAATTCGCGTTCTTTGAATCCTTCTTAATTGTAACACCTGGCCAGCCTCCTGCACTTTCGTAACCTTCAATCGCTGTCCAACTATCTGTCTCTGTAAAATATGCATATGCGTCTGAAAAATCTTCTGCATAATAATGCATTACAATTGTAGTTGGCATGTAATCTAATACTGTACCATCTACTATCCAGTATTCCTCACTTGCAGCCTTTGGCTCTACAAGAAGATTTTCTGTCTGACTTCCTCCATTGTTATTATTATAAATAAAATGTAATGCAGACATATCCTTTGTGACAGAAACTGTATACCATCCGTCATCTCCTGCTGTAATTACGCTGCCTGGCCATGCTCCGTACTGCTCATATCCAGGAATGGCAGACCAACTACCTCCCTGTCCCATGTATAAGCCAACCTCAGACCAATTCTCTGTGTTCTTAAAATGAAGTGTAATCGTTGTCTCTGTCACTGTACCTTCAGGAATTAATGTATCAATACTTGTTGCATATTCCTTGTCAAGATACCAGAGAACCTCATATTCAGTCGCTTCGCCCCACTTACAATACAAATCAGCAGCTTCTTCAGACGCTGCATACTTCATTGCATTGACAAATCCTTTACCACTTGTACTTCCGCCATTAGGATCATCGTAGTTAAGGAACTGGAATCCCAAACCTGCTACATCACCCTTAAAGGTCATGTTGTACCAGCCATCACCCTCACTAGTTAGTGTATAAACATCTACATTCCATGTATTTTCGTGAAGCTTCTCACCATATCCAGAAACCTCTACTGATGAATTTCCCCAGTACTGAAGTGCTGGTGTTGACCAACCGTACTCATTGTAGAAATGAACTGTGAAGTAAGGTACAGCCTCTTGTTCCTGTTCTTCTCCCTCTCCATTATCAGGATTCTCAACGTAAGATGCATCCCAGCTGTCAGGCTTCTGTTCAAGAACACTTCCGTCCTTTCCGCATACCCAGATTTCTTCTGTTGCTGAATCTGGTGTAATTGATAATTCACTTGATTCAACTCCATTTCCATTGTTAAATTTGAAAGAGCACTTTGAAGCATCCCAGTTTAATGTAGTTGTATACCAACCCTGATGATGGGTATCTGCCTGCACTACATCTCCAGGCCATGTTGTATTTACGTAACTCCATGTGTGCATATATACGCTATCCCAGTTATCTGTGTTCTGGAAATGCACTGTAATATCACTTGCTGTTAATGCACCTTCTGGAAGCAATGTATCAATGCTTGTCTGACACTCTTTGTCAAGATACCATGTTGTCCAGTCAGAACCTACCGCATATACATCTTTATTTGATGTACAGTATTTCATCGAATCAACATATCCTTTACCACCAGAGTTGCTGCTTGGATTATCAAAATCCAAAAACTGAAAACCTGTTACAGTTCCTGTCAGGGTAACTGTATACCAGCCATCACTCTCTTCTGTCATTGTGTATCCGATATCATTTTCACCCCAACCACTAATTTTTCCTGAAGTAACGTAATTCGAAGCCTCTGCATCGCCACCCCAGAAATAAATTGCAGGTGTTTCCCATCCCGTCCAATTGGATGGGCGCTGCCAATGAATTGTCATACTCTGTGTCTCTGCCGCAGATACAGAATAGGTGATTATTGATGGTAACAAGCTAAATACCATTGCAATAACCATAAGAAAACTTACAACTTTCTTCCCTAAGTGTAGTTTCTTCATACTAACCTCTCTCCTTTTTTCGTATTTTTTCGTTCTTACGTTTATTAATTATATTGTTTTGTAGTATTTTTTTGAATTGTTAAGTTTTATCGAAAATTTACGAATGTTTTTGTGCAAAAAATAGAATTATTTTTGTACAAAATAGTATGAAGATTTTTTTAGTTCTAATTGCCCATAAAAAACTCACAAATTTAAACCAATAAAAATATGCAAAACAACAATAGCTACTTTTACAATGAAAAGAAGTCGATTACCCTTGAGCAACCGACCTCTTCTCTCTATTGTCCTATTAAAAATTCTCGAAAATTGCTGTTCCTTTTTCCAACGCCTCAGCAATTTTCTGATTCTCTTCCATACGATTACTAATGGTCTCCATATCACCAACAAGTACCTGGGTACTCTGGGCAGCACCATTGACTCCTTTCGCGCCTTCATCAATTGCACCTGTAATTGCACTTATAGCAGAGGCAATATCGTCCATTGCACTGCGAAGATCATCTGTTTTTCCTGTAAACTCGCTCATAACATTCTCAATGTACGTTGCATTTTCACGATATTGAACTCCGCTCTGCACAAAATCGTCAAACTCTGGAAGAATGTAGTCCTTCATATATTCAACTAAGTTATTAGCATTTCCAGCCAAATTGTGTACTGCCTGAGTCACAATACTGTTGATTTCCTGAATACGGTTTGCTGTCTCACGACTGGAATCCGCAAGCTGTCTGATTTCATCTGCAACAACAGCAAATCCACGCCCTGCCTCACCCGCACGGGCAGCTTCAATGGAAGCATTGAGTGCCAGCAGGTTTGTCTGACTTGAAATACTCAGAATATCATTTGTAAGGTTATTAACCTGATCTACGGACTTACTATCCTCAATTGCTGCATTCAAAACTTCAAGGATTTCATTCACTTTGCTTCCTGTCTCTTCCATATTGGTTCGTGCGGCCTTCTCCATGCTGTCTGCATGTGCTTTCATCTCTTTCGAGTACTCACTAATACTATTTGATTTGGTTGCGATAGCCTCTACCTCAGCGCGAACATCCTCTGTATTTATATTAATCGCACCTGCAGATGAGCCAACCTCTGTCATAGTTGCTGCAATTTCTTCCGTCACGGCTGAAAGATCCGATGCACTGTCATTGGAATTGCGAACACTCTCCTGTACACCATTTACCACATTCTCCATCTGTCTTGCATTTTCAATAATCATACGAAGAATATCCTGCAGCTTATCCATAAAGGTATTAATACCCTTTCCTAAATCTGCAATCTCATCGTCACTTCGAATCGTAATACGCTTTGTGAGATCTCCCTTTCCTGCATCCAGGCTTGCAATAATGTCACTGATTTCTTTCTTTGCATATGTAATCGGATTAATGACTCTTCGAAGCACAATATACAATGCCACAAGGAACACAACAACATTCACTACAATACAAAAAATATTTCCCGCACTTGCTATCCTGTAAGTCTGAGAAAGCTCCTCTCTGGCAACAAGCGAACTACTGGTTGTCTCTGCAATCATTGCGTTAATTTCACTTTGCATCGAATTGGCATAGCTGGCCAATTCACCATTTGCAAGGGCAAACGCCTCATCCTTGTTGCTCATTGCACTGTATCCAAACAAGATGGCAATTGTACTTTTCATATTTTCATAATCTGCAAGAAGCTGATCATAGTTCGCCTGTTCATCCTCATTCACAAATTCTTTGTAATCTTCAAGATAATTATCCAGTACTTTCTCTTCTTTTTTCACATCTTCTACCAACTGGATCATTGTATTCAAATCCGTTGCTATAATATGTGACAATGCCATTTTGTGAATGTTCTGCGTCTCTCTTTGAATATCTCCGAGCTTTGTAATACTTACCAAATACTCATCTGAAATTTCTGTGGCAGTCTTATTTACGCTTCTAATGCTGTTAATTGATGAAATATTGGAGAATAAAGCCACAATTCCAAGAACAAATACCGGTATCAATGTCAGCAGTTTGATGCTCATTCGCATCTTCTGTGACTGTTTCTGTGAATTCTTTCCCATTATAATACTCCTCCTACTTTAATTTGCTGCTGACTGTGTAATACCATCTACCATCTTGTCAAGAAGTTCCTGCAGATCTCCTGGATTGCCCTCTGCCAAAGCATTACCAAAGTCTGATGTCGGTGTCCAGAAACTGTTACCCACACGCTGAAGCACTCCAAATTCTGCCTGTTCTTGAACCGCCTTAATTGCCGGAACCTGTCCTACTGCATCAGATGCTGCAGCATTCTTGTTCGACGGTCCCTGACTTTTTTGTTCAAAGCGAAGCACCTGATTTTGCTCATTAGAAAGCCACTCTGCCAGTTTTAATGCCCATCCCAAGTGCTCGCTATAAGGGTTTACCCCATACATCTTATATCCTTTAAACGATGACATCTGCAACTGCTGTCCTGCAACTGTGTATGTTGGAAGCTTAACTGCACCATAGTCCTCTCCCCAATTGCTTATCACATCAGATGCCAGCCAAACACCACTTACACCTGCTATAACCGTATCATTCTGCATTCCTTCGATAAAGCCTTCGTCCCCTGCATTCAGAAAAGCTGGGCTCTTTGCGATATCCAGCATTGCCTGAGCTACATCAACACCTGTTATCGCACCTTCAGTAGTATTCCAGTTACAATAATTTGTCACTCCATCTTCATTTATTCCAAATTCAAGTCCTGTGTTGCCCCAGAAAGCATAAGTATACCACCCAGAACTCCAATCCATCATAACTTTTTTGCCAGCACTCTCGGCTGCACTTAGTAAAGAATCCATGGTAGCCACATCAGATTCTGAAAGATACTTCTTATTGTAGTATAGGAAATATCCATTATCTGCACTATATGGATATGCATACAGCACCCCATTGATACTTGCTGCCTCAACCGCTCCCTCCATATTCTGTGCTGAAATCTCATCGGCATTTGGAACTGCACATACTGCTCCACCAGCCACAAGACTTGATAACTGGTCATCTGCCATTGGAAATACATCTGCTGCTTCCAGTACATTACCAAGTACATTATCCCTTGTCTGTGAATCTGCCTTATCTTCCAATGTAATCTCAAAAGTTGCCTGTCCAGCATATTCTTCTTTAAAACTTTCAAACATCTGATTCAGCACGTCAAAATTAGACTCCTCTGACCAGACTGTCAGTTCAATATTGCCGGACTCCAACTCGATTTCTGACTCACCGCCATTCACAGCTTCTGTTCCTTCTACCACTTCTGTTCCCACTGCATTCCCGTCATCAGGACCCCCACATCCTGTCATCAATGCCCCACACATTGACACAATCAACATCATTGATATAGTTTTCTTCACTTTCTTACCCTCTCTCTCATATATTGTTTAAAATAGTTACTTTTTTGTTATATTTTACACTATTTTAACATTCTTTTCTAGTACTATATACTCATATTTCGAACTCATCTCAAAAATGCTCCTATACACCTTGCCCCCTGATTTCTTTGCAACAAAAAAGGATGAGAGCTATATTCTCTCATCCCTTTATACGTAATTACATTTTACCAATCAAACTTGTTTGAGAAGTATGCATCCAGGTCAGAAATCTTGATTCTCTCCTGCTGCATTGTGTCACGGTCACGAACTGTAACACATCCATCTGTCTCTGAATCAAAATCATATGTAACACAGAATGGTGTTCCGATTTCATCCTGACGACGATATCTCTTTCCAATTGTTCCTCTGTCATCAAATTCACAGTTGTATCTCTTTGCAAGCTGTGCAAATACTTTTTCAGCACCCTCATTGAGTTTCTTAGAAAGTGGAAGCACACCAATCTTTACTGGTGCAAGTGCTGGATGGAAGTGGAACACTGTTCTAACGTCAGGTTTCTCCTCTGTTCCTATATTCTCCTCATCATATGCTGCACATAAGAATGCAAGAACCACACGGTCAGCTCCCAGTGATGGCTCAATTACATATGGTAAGTATTTCTCATTAATCTCATCATCAAAATATGTCATATCCTGTCCAGATACATTCTGGTGCTGTGTAAGGTCATAGTCAGTACGGCTGGCGATTCCCCAAAGCTCTCCCCATCCAAATGGGAACAAGAACTCGATGTCAGTTGTTCCTGTAGAGTAGAATGAAAGTTCCTCTGGATCATGGTCACGAAGTCTTATCTCATCCTCTTTTATGCCAAGAGAAAGGAGCCAGTCACGGCAGAAGCCTCTCCAGTATGAGAACCACTCATCCTGTGTTCCTGGTTTGCAGAAGAACTCAAGCTCCATCTGCTCGAACTCACGTGTTCTGAAAGTGAAGTTACCTGGTGTAATCTCATTACGGAATGATTTACCAATCTGTCCGATTCCGAATGGAACCTTCTTACGTGATGTACGCTGTACATTCTTGAAGTTTACAAAAATACCCTGAGCAGTCTCTGGTCTTAAGTATACAGTGTTCTTTGCATCCTCTGTTACACCCTGGAATGTCTTGAACATAAGATTGAACTGTCTGATATCTGTGAAGTTATGCTTTCCACATGATGGACATGGTACATTGTTATCCTCGATAAATGCAACCATCTCTTCATTTGACCATCCATCAACTGATGACTTAAGCTCAATATTGTTCTCTGATGCAAAATCCTCAATAATTTTATCAGCACGGAAACGCTCATGGCATTCTTTACAATCCATAAGTGGATCTGAGAAACCTCCGAGATGTCCTGATGCAACCCATGTCTGTGGGTTCATAAGAATCGCACAGTCAACACCTACGTTGTATGGATTTTCCTGAATGAATTTCTGCCACCATGCACGCTTAACATTATTCTTAAGCTCTACACCAAGATTTCCATAATCCCATGTGTTTGCAAGACCACCATATATCTCTGATCCTGGATAAACAAATCCCCTTGCTTTTGCTACCTGAACAATCTTATCCATGGTTTTTTCCATAATTTTCTTCCTCACATTCTTTTCTTTTTCTCTTATTTACACATATGTAGCCATATGTTCTTATCTTTTTCTTTATCCATTTAACAGTTCTAACCATTACATAATAGAACACTTATACATAAGACGAAGTTTACTTGTACACAACATAGGTATATACATTGGTATAAGTACTTGTAGTCTCTCCTGCTGGCTCCTCTTCAGAGAATCCGAAGTCTATAACCTCCTCTTCTTCTCCGACCTCCAAAAGCTCATCCTCACTGATACTTCCATCATCAACGATTTCAGTTGTCACCTCGGTATCACTGTCTGTACCAGATACTGCCTCCGTGCCACTCTCTGTGCTTTCCTCGGCTTTTCCAAAAATATTATTTCCAGCTCCTATTGAAACAGTTTTCTTATCTACAAGACTTACATTATCAACAGATGCATATTTCACATCTCCAGGTACTGTCAGATTAGTGTTCGCCTTTATAATGCAAACCTTATAACCATCCTGATTCTTAAACTCACTTAAGCTGCTCTCTGTTGCCTGTCCATCTGTTATGCAGGCGAAATCTCCATCAAAGGTATAACCAGCTGCCAGAGCCTCTGCAATCGTACCTGTAAAAAGTTGGATTCCATTAAAATTTGTATAATCATCTGCTGATGCATACTCAATGGTAAGTGTTGCTTTTCCGTCCTCCACTGTGAGATTCTGTAATTTTACTTTTCCACTTCCATTTGCATCATTGTATGAATCAATTGTTTCCTCAATATAAGTCTTCAACTCAGCTTCACTATATACTGCTGAATCAAACTCATCCACATCTGTAGAAACAATCTTACCTTTTTTCTGTACATAAACTGTACTTTTCTCAGCATCGTAATTTGCCCCGCACCCGAATAATACTCCAACACATATTATCATTGTAAGTGCAAGTGATAAAATCTTCTTCATATATGCCTCCTATTTTCCAGCTACAATACCTGCTATTATACACTTTACAATTTTCTATTTCAACCGCGAACTATCATAAAAATGCTTCTGAATTAAATTTATGATGTACATAATGTCCAACAAATTGTCTTATTGTACTTACCAACTCTGCCAAAACCTCATCCGAAACAGTAAATGAAAATAGTTTTCCAATTTCAGAGCTGACAATATACTGCATAGCGTATTTTGTTCCATCCATGATTTGAAAACCCTGAACACTATCCTTACACTTATCGCAGAACATACCGCCTCTTCTTATTGCAAAAGTATGGAGATTATCTCTGCTTTTACAATGCATACAATTATACATTGTAGGACCTTCTCCATTTATTGTTAATGCCTTAAGCTCAAATATAACTCTTACAAGTTCATTGTTATAAGCTTCACTTGCCAATGCTCTGAATGACTGATATAAAAGCTTAAGCATTTCTCTCTCATCATTGTTCTCCTGACAATAGAAATCTGCAAATTCTAAAAAATAGAATCCCATATATGTAGCATCCAAATCCTCCGTCAGTTCCCTGAAATAATTGGAAATGGATGCCTTTGTTACAGTGTAAGAACTCTTTCCCTCAAAAAGTTCAAATTCACCAAACGAAAAAGGATTTGTCGCCGCAAGCAATTGACTGTTTGGCCTTCTGGCACCTCTGGCAAAAGCTGTAATTTTACCGCGTTCTTTAGTAAGAATCGTTATTCTTTTGTCATAGTCTCCGATGGGCATGGCTTTCAGTACCATTCCCGTCATTACCTCTGCCTGTGACATCCGTCTCTCTTCCTTTACCTTCATCTTTAGGTATTTCAAGCGAATTCTTGTAAGATAAATAATCAGTAACTTTTCCTGTCGCCAAAAAAACTTCCCAGGTCTTCTCCATATGGCACCTCCACTCAATTAGGATTTGCCTCTGGAAAAATATTATTCATCTTCCCTATATCCAAAATTCTTAATTAAGAAATCACTGTCTCTCCAATCCTTTTTAACCTTTACCCAAAGCTTAAGATTTACCTTGCAGTCCAGTAATCTCTCCATCTCATACCTAGAATTAGTTCCAATCTTTTTGAGCATAGCCCCCTGTTTGCCAATGATAATTCCCTTATGGGAATCTCTCTCACAGACAATTGTGGCATCAATATCCATAACACCACCACCCTTGCCTTTTCTGTGCTTCATCTGATCAATACCTACTGCTATACCATGAGGTATCTCATCATTTAGCGCATGCAACGCCTTTTCTCTGATTATCTCAGCACAAATTGCTCTCTCCGGCTGATCTGTCACAGTATCCTCATCATAGAACTGTGGGCCGTATGGCAGATACTTAAATATCGAATCAATTACATCATCCATATTCTGTCCCCTCAGGGCTGATGTGGGTATTATCTCTGCAAAATCATATACTTTTCTGTAGGTATCAATATACTCTAACACCTGTTCCTTCTGGATTGTATCCATCTTGTTTATTATGAGAATAACCGGTGTATTGGTCTTTTTTAGCTGTTCAACTATGTGCATCTCTCCCGCACCAATAAAATTTGTTGGTTCAACAATCCACATAATCACATCAACTTCGTCCAATGTTCTCTCAGCCACATTAACCATATACTCACCAAGCTTGTTTTTTGCCTTATGAATACCTGGTGTATCAAGGAAGATAATCTGTCCCTTTTCCATATCCGTATACACTGTCTGAATTCTATTTCTGGTCGTCTGTGGTTTATTGGATGTAATAGCAATTTTCTGTCCAATAAGTCTGTTCATTAGTGTGGATTTTCCCACATTTGGTCTTCCAATTATTGTTACAAATCCTGACTTGAAATTATCTGCCATTTTCTCTCCTGTTTAAATTTTGTTTTAATCTCATATTAGCTATATAGTTTCTCAGTTACATCAAAAATATCAGCAGCTTCCTTCACTGCATTTTCATTTCCGATAACACATAAATTGTTATCATCGAGAATGGACTGCACTAAATCAGCCAATGCATTGATATCCTCTTTCTTTGCGTTTAAAATCTGATCACGTTCTCTCTGTACCTGCTCAAACTCAATACCTTCAAGATATGCTGACATAGAGCGGCTTCCCTTTGCCTCTGGATTAAGTGGTGTGTCAAGGGCACTGAAGGTTCCTATAATATACTTTGTCATATCCCTCTCGTCCGGTGAGAAATTTCTGATATACTCTGGAATTTTCTCATACACCTCATTGGTAGCCTTCAGATTTGGATCTCTATAAGATACAAAATATGACTCTCCACTTCTAAGGAAAGCTGTCATACATCCATATGCGCCACCTTTCACTCGCACATTTATCCACAGATAATCATAGCTTAAAATAATTTTCAATAATCTGAGCACTCCTGAATACTCAAAACCATTCTTTACAAAATTACCAGTCCTTGCCACATACTGAATCTGTGATGCATCCATAAAGCCTTCATTTTTCTGCTCAAATTTAAGAGACGACGCATAAGATTTAAGTTCAGATGCAATACCACATCCATTAAGTTTCGACAAATATTCAGATAGAATACTTTCAGCTTTTTTATAGCTTTCGGAATTTCCTGTAAAACTTACCAAAAGTCTATCTGTTGTAAAGAGCTTATCTACCATTGCTCTTATGCTATTAACTACGCATTCTGAATCATTTTTTAACTGAGTCTCAATTTTGCTGATAAAATTATAGTACTCAATTCCATGCAGAGCATCCTGATAGTAAGCGTACTTTGAAAATTTAGACATACTCCTCATAGATGCAACTGTATGTCCTGCACTACTCAAGGATGACTGAAGTCTTGCCTTAGTCTGTGCCACAATCTCATGAAGTCGCTTTATATCGTCAAACTTTGAATTAAGGATAATCTCATTAACAAGTGAAAGTGCATTGTCAAGATTTTCTTCCAAAACCTTGATTCTCACCTCATAGTTTACAATTAACTTGTCTGAATCCTTTAAGTTTGGATGTACAGATGCTCCTGTTGATATTCCACCTGTGTATATATTTATTGCATTTGACAAATCTGCAAAGCCATAATTTTTTGTATCTACATAGCTGAGCACTGCAGATAAAAGTCCCATATAGCCAATCTCTTCCTCATCCATGGCATTAAACATAAGTGTAATGTAATTAACACCATTTGCTTCAATGTCATGATGAACTACTTTTACTTTACCTTTTTCTAATGACAGCTCATGCTCTATATTAGAAAATGGAAGCGCTTCTTTTCTCATGTCATCGCGTGTAAGCATCGGAAGCTTTGCTAAATCTTCCTCTGAGGATGGCTCCTCCTGATACTGTTTCAAGTGTGCTGTGTCATCCACCAGCTTCTTTATTTCTTCATCTGAAAGGCTTGCCTTATACTCATCAAGTTTCACCCTAAGAGCTTCCTCTACCTCGTTGTTTTTTCCCTTCTTTGGTTTTACAACAACAACAGATCCGTGAGTATTTTCAATCAAATATTCCTTTACAATTTTTTCGAAATAATCTGTATCAAGCTTTTTCTTCAGATCCGCAAATGTATCCAGACATTCTAAATGGAGAAATGGCTGATTATCATCGAAAAGCCAGCTGTCCATACACTGAATACCATACAGAAGCCCCTTAGGGAACTGACCAAAATCCGCTTCTCTGAATCTAAACTCGTTACTGTTTATTCCTGCAAGAAGAGAATCCCTGTTAATACCATTTTTCACAAGGTCATTAAGTGTTCTATCAATGATTTCTACAAACCTTTCCTTATCAGATGGATTCGCATTTTTCGCAACAATTGAAAATACCGGCTGGCATACGCCTCCTTCGTAAGAACCATATACATCCTCGCCTATTCCTGCATCAATAAGTGCCTGTCTGACTGGAGCCCCCGGTGCACTCACCAGAGCATAATCCAATATATCAAATGCCTGATACAATGTTTTATCTAAACTGTCTCCAATAACTCTGTTATATGACAAGTAAGTCTGATTTTCATCTGAATCATCTGATGCAATCGAGTACTCTTCCTCAACTTCTTTAATCTGATCAAATGGAGCCTGTTTGTTAATTGCAGATTCAACCTGCAAATAATCATATTTACTCAGATACTCCTTATCAATAAAATCAAGTCTCTCCTCCATATCACAATCGCCATATAGATAGATATATGAATTTGATGGATGATAATACTTCTCATAAAACGCTAGATAATCACTGTAGGTTAACTCTGGTATATGGGCAGGGTTTCCGCCTGAATTCTTGCTGTATGTGTTATCTGGAAAAAGTGAACGATAAATCTGATCCTGAAGCACCTCTTCTGGGGAAGAGTACGCTCCTTTCATTTCATTGTACACTACTCCATTAATAATAAGAGGTGCATCCGCTGACTCTAATTCATAATGCCATCCCTCCTGCTTAAAAATCTCCTCATATTTTCCAATATTAGGATGAAAAACAGCATCCAGATAAACATCCATCAGATTATTAAAATCCTGATTATTGCAGCTTCCAATTGGATACATTGTCTTATCAGGATATGTCATAGCATTTAAAAATGTGTTAAGAGACCCTTTTGCAAGCTCTATAAACGGATCCTTAACAGGGAACTTCTCTGAGCCGCACAGTGTTGTATGCTCTATAATATGTGGAACACCAGTCTCATCTTCAGGTGTTGTTCTAAATGCTATATAAAACACTTTATTCTCATCATCATTTGAAAGAACTGCAATTCTTGCCCCACTCTTCTTATGGCGCAGAATATATCCCATGGATTTTACATCAGATATTTCCCGTTCCTCAATGATTTCATATGCTTTAAGATTATTCAAATTCATTAAATTATTTCCTCCAAAATCAAGCTATCTCCCACCAAAAGTCGGAAACGTTAATATTATAACACAAAACAACCCCGAACACTACTGTTCGGGGTTATAATTTCACATATATGTCAGTCAGACTATGCAATACGACTAACGTTTGAAGCCTGTGGACCTTTTTCTCCGTCTATTACTTCGAATTCAACCTTCTCGCCATCTTTAAGCTCCTTGAATCCTTCCATATTGAGTGCTGAGAAATGTACAAAAATCTCATTTCCACCCTCATCAGAAATAAATCCATATCCCTTTTTTGCGTTGAACCATTTTACTGTTCCCTGTTGCATAAATAACTTCCTCCTAAATACAAAAAACATTTGTTCTGTGGCTTCCCACTTTATGTAGACTAGCACATTTAACCAAAAGTGTCAACGTATTTGTCAAAAAATTATTATTTTTTCACAGTTATATCCATTTGTGGATATGGTATAGAGATATTGTTTTTATCCAGAGCCAGTTTTATTTCCTCCGTAAGCTTCCACTTTGTTGGCCAGAAATCCTGATTCTTAACCCATACTCTTATGCCCATTTCAACCGCACTATCGCCAAGTTCCTTGACAAATACATTTATCGGCTCTTCCTTCAAGACTAATTCCTGACTTTCAACCACCTCAGTAAGCACAGCCTTAACCTTAGCCAAATCAGACTCGTATGCAACTCCCACGGACACATCTATTCTTCGCTTATCCATCATGGTAAAGTTAGTGATATTTGAGTCTGCCAGTGTACCATTAGGTATATGAACCACCTTATTATCATCACTACTGATTTTGGTGTAGAACATAGTAATTTCCATTACAGTTCCCATAACTGTATCACCGTTTACAGAGACATAATCCCCTACTTTAAATGGTTTTAATATAAGAATTAAAACACCACCTGCAAAGTTTGCCAAGCTGCCTTGCAATGCTAAACCAATTGTAAGTCCAGCAGAACCAAGCATAGCAACCACAGAGCCTGTTGCAACACCAAACCAGGATAAAATCATCATTATCAATATAAAATATAGAACATACTGAATCAGATTTGCTAAAAAGTTAGACACACCTAACTCCATATTTCTACGGGCAAATCCCTTCTTCAGCATTTTCACAATGCCCTTAATAATTCTTGTTCCGATCACAAGAACCACTATTGCCACTACAACCTGAATTGCAAAGCTAAGTACTGAAGGAAGAAATTTTTCCAGGTACTGTTTTATAACACCTGGATTTTCAACAACATCTGTAGCAACATTCTTGGCAGCTTCCGCCACCTGCTCAGCTTCTGTTGACATCACATTTGCAAGTATTGCCATTTGTCACACCTCTTATTTTCATCTCTTATTGTTTTCATACCATATTATAAACCAAATACCCAAATTCTTCATTAATTTTATGACATATTTTTTTAACAAAAATACCCAGACAAGACATTCGTCAAGCCCAGGTATTCTCATAATAATATATCAAATATTATTAACTTATTTAACTACGCGCACTCTGAGTACACCTTCGATATTTTTAATCTGCTCTACTACAGTTTCAGAAGCAACTGAGTCAATATCGATTAATGAATATGCATAATCACCTTTTCCCTTATTTGTAAGGTCAGATACATTTACATCTGCATCGCCAAGCACTGTTGTAAACTTTGCAATGATACCCTTCTCATTCTTGTGAAGAATACCAAGGCGTCCTGCTGTTGTACAAGCACCCATGTTACAATCTGGGAAATTTACAGAATGAACAATATTACCATTCTCAAGGTAATCTCGGATTTCTCTTACTGCCATAATTGCACAGTTATCCTCTGACTCTGCTGTTGAAGCTCCAAGATGTGGAGTTACGATACAACCCTTTGCTCCAACTGTTGTTGTATTAGGGAAGTCAGATACATACTTATGAAGCTTACCAGCTGCTAATGCATCTACAATTGCCTCCTCGTCTACAAGAAGGTCTCTTGCAAAGTTAAGCACGATTGCTGTAGGTTTCATCAATGCAATGGCCTCAGCGCTAATCATTTTCTTTGTTGAATCTAAAAGTGGAACATGAACTGTAATAAAATCACATTCACGGTAAATATCCTCAACATTTGTTACATGTTTAACGCTTCTTGATAAGTTCCATGCTGCATTTACAGATATATATGGATCATATCCATATACCTCCATTCCAAGATGTGTAGCTGCATTTGCAACAAGGACACCGATTGCTCCAAGTCCAATAACACCAAGCTTCTTTCCAGAAATCTCTGTTCCAGCAAAGTTCTTCTTCTGCTTCTCTGCTGTCTTTGCAATATTCTCATCATTCTGGTTCTCTAAACACCAGTCAATTCCACCAACAATATCACGTGATGCATAGAGCATTCCTGCAAATACAAGCTCCTTTACTCCGTTTGCATTTGCTCCTGGTGTATTGAAAACTACAATACCCTTCTCTGCACATTTATCAAGCGGAATATTATTTACTCCAGCTCCAGCTCTTGCAACTGCAAGAAGTGTATCAGGCAAATCCATATCATGCATAGCAGCACTTCTTACTAAAGCCGCATCTGCATCCTTTAATTCATCAACCTTTGTATACTCATCTGAAAACAAATCAAGTCCTACTCCAGCAATTGGGTTGAGGCAATTATACTTGTACATACTCTACTCCTTTTTTATACAATAAAACACTCAAAAAAACTACAATCGTAACTATTTTATGAATTCTCAGCTTCGAATTTCTTCATAAACTCCACAAGCTTCTCAACGCCCTCTTTTGGCATTGCATTGTAGATAGAAGCTCTCATACCACCAACTGTACGATGACCCTTGAGGTTCACAAATCCAGCTGCTGTTGCTTCCTTTACAAATTTTGCATCAAGGTCAGCATCTCCAGTTACAAATGGAACATTCATAAGTGATCGGTCCTCCTTGCGAACTGTTCCCTTGAACATTTTGCTCTCCTCAAGGAAATCATAAAGGATAGCTGCCTTCTCCTCATTATGCTTCTTCATAGCTTCAAGGCCGCCCATCTTCTTAAGCCACTTGAACACCTTACCACATATATAAATTCCATAACAAGGTGGTGTATTATAAAGACTGTCATTGTCAGCCTGTGTCTTCCACTTGAGCATTGTTGGTGTTCCTGGAAGACATTCATCTGTAATGAGATCCTCACGAATAATTGCAATTACAACTCCTGCTGGTCCGATATTTTTCTGTACTCCACCATAAACTACACCATATTTTGAGACATCAATTGGCTCTGATAAGAAACATGAGGAAACATCTGATACAAGTAATTTTCCTTTTGTATCTGGTAATGTCTTGAACTTTGTTCCATAGATTGTATTGTTCTCGCAGATATATACATAATCCATATCATCTGTAATTGGAAGATCTGAACAATCAGGAATATATGAGAAAGTCTGATCTGCTGATGATGCAAGTTCTACTGCTTCACCATAAATCTTTGCTTCCTGAAAAGCTTTCTTTGCCCACTGTCCTGTAATGATGTATCCAGCCTTTTTGTTCTTCATAAGGTTCATTGGTACCTCTGCAAAAAACTGAGATGCTCCTCCCTGAAGGAAAAGAACCTTATAGTTGTCCGGAATATTCATAAGATCACGAAGATCTGCCTCTGCCTCTTTGATGATGTCATCAAACCATTTAGATCTATGACTCATCTCCATCACAGACATTCCACTGCCCTTATAATCCATCATTTCATCTGCTGCTTCTCTTAACACTTCCTCTGGAAGTACAGCAGGACCTGCTGAAAAGTTATATACTCTGCTCATATTTTCATCCTCACTTTCTTAACTAGTAAACATTTTCTAACTATTTATTTTTTGAATTGTAATCATCCTCATCAAAGGCTTCATTAATCGGTGTTCCTGGCGCAACCATTGGCCATACCTTATCATCAGAATCAATAATACAATCAATTACAAAGGGTTTCTTACACTCAAGTGCCTCTGCAAAGGCTTCTCTGAACTCTTCCTGTGTAGTTACTCGTCTTGCCTCTGCTCCCATAGCCTCACAAAGCTTTACATAATCAACACCATCATCAAGTATTGTAGCTGAATAATGCTTATCATAAAATAATGTCTGCCACTGTCTAACCATTCCAAGCACATGATTATTTATAATAACCTCAATAAGTGGAAGCTTCTCTCTGGATGCAGTTGCAATCTCATTCATATTCATTCTAAAGCATCCATCACCAGCTATATTAATTACCTGCTTATCTGGATTTGCTGTCTGAGCACCAATAGCAGCACCTAGACCGTATCCCATAGTTCCAAGTCCACCCGATGTAAGCAAATGTCTTGGTTTACTATATTTATAGTACTGGGCAGCCCACATCTGATGCTGTCCAACCTCAGTTACCATAATTGCATCCCCATGAACCATCTCATAAATTGTCTCAATTACGGCAGGACCAGAAAGTCCATTTTTATTATATTCAAGTGGGAATGTCTTTGTGTACTCTGCAATATGCTCATTCCATGCAGCATGGTCAAGCTGTGTAAGTTTTTCATTAATACGCTTTAACACTTCTTTTACATCGCCAACTACATCTGCTGTAACTCTGATATTTTTATTTATTTCTGCCGGATCAACATCAATCTGTAGTATCTTGGCCTGCTTAGCAAACTTCTTTGGATTTCCAAGTACACGGTCTGAAAATCTAGTTCCTATTGCTATTAACAAATCACATTCTGATACACCAAGATTTGATGCTTTTGTTCCATGCATTCCAAGCATTCCTGTGTAATTATCAGAAGTTCCGTCGTATGCGCCCTTTCCCATAAGGGTGTCACATACAGGTGCATCAACTAATTCTACAAACTTCTTCAGTTCCTCACTGGCTCCTGAAAGAACCGCACCTCCACCTACAAAAATGTATGGTTTCTTTGCCTTTGAAATCAATTCAACTGCCCTATTGACAGCCTCTTCTGTAATGTTTTCAGTCTTTGGTGCTGGAAATTCAATTTCCTTCTTCACATACTCAACCTTCTGAGCTGTAACATCCTTTGGAATATCAACTAATACAGGACCTGGACGTCCTTTTCTTGCAATATCAAAGGCTCTTCTTATTGTATCTGCAAGCTTATTGATATCCTTAACAATAAAACTATATTTTGTAACAGGTGTTGTTATTCCTGCAATATCTACCTCCTGGAAACTGTCCTTTCCAAGCAATGGCACTGTTACGTTACAAGTAATAGCTACCATTGGTATTGAATCCATGTATGCTGTGGAAATTCCAGTTACGAGGTTAGTCGCTCCTGGACCTGATGTAGCCATGCAGACTCCTACTTTTCCTGTACTTCTGGCATATCCATCAGCCGCATGACTAGCACCCTGCTCATGACTTGTAAGCACATGCTTAATCTCTGGATGCTTGTAGAGCTCATCATATACATTTAAGATTGCTCCTCCTGGATATCCGAAAACGGTATCAACTCCCTGTTCTTTTAAACATTCTATAATTATCTGTGATCCTGTTAATTGCATATTTCTAATCCTCTATAACTATTTTTGGCCTAAGCCTTATGCATTCTGTTCTCCTGGAAGTGCAAGAATTGCTCCCCTGTTTCCAGATGTAACAAGCGATGCATATCTCTTAAGGTAGCCTGTTGTAACCTTAGGTTCTCTTGGCTGCCACTTAGCTTTTCTAGCTGCCATTTCTTCATCTGACACATCAATATCAAGAGTCATTGCTGGAATATTAATCTTGATGATGTCTCCCTCCTCAACAAGGGCAATTGGTCCACCCACAGCTGCCTCTGGTGAAACATGTCCTATTGAAGCACCACGGCTAGCTCCTGAGAAACGTCCATCTGTAATAAGTGCTACTGAGCTTCCAAGTCCCATTCCTGCAATTGCAGATGTTGGGTTAAGCATCTCTCTCATTCCTGGGCCACCCTTAGGTCCTTCATATCTGATAACAACTACATCTCCAGCAACAATTTTTCCACCTTTAATTGCTGCAATTGCATCTTCCTCACAGTCAAATACTCTTGCAGGTCCCTCATGAACCATCATCTCATCAACAACAGCTGAACGCTTAACTACAGATCCATCTGGTGCGAGATTTCCCTTGAGAACTGCAAGTCCACCTGTCTTTGAGTATGGATTATCAACAGTACGGATAACCTCTGGATTTCTATTTACTGCATTTGCAATATTCTCTCCTACAGTCTTCCCTGTTACAGTCATACAATCTGTATTGATAAGTCCAATATCAGCAAGCTCCTTCATCACTGCCCAAACACCGCCAGCTTCATTTAAATCTTCCATATATGTAGGACCAGCTGGTGCAAGATGACAAAGGTTAGGTGTTTTCTCACTAATTGGATTTGCAAAACTAATATCAAAATCAAATCCTATTTCATGGGCGATTGCCGGCAAATGAAGCATTGAATTTGTAGAACATCCAAGTGCCATATCAACTGTAAGAGCATTCATAATTGCCTCCTTAGTCAGGATATCACGTGCTTTGATGCCTTTATTAAACATATCCATTACTGCCATACCTGCATGCTTTGCAAGTTTGATTCTCTCAGAATAAACTGCTGGAATTGTTCCGTTTCCTCTCAATCCCATTCCAAGTGCCTCTGTAAGACAGTTCATTGAATTTGCTGTATACATTCCTGAACAAGAGCCACATGTAGGACATACCTTGTTTTCAAACTCACATACGTCTTCCTCAGTCATTGTTCCTGCTGCGTATGAACCTACAGCCTCAAACATAGATGAAAGCGATCTCTTCTGTCCCTTTACATGGCCAGCAAGCATTGGTCCGCCTGACACAAATACAGTTGGAAGATTAAGTCTTGCTGCTGCCATCAAAAGTCCTGGTACATTCTTATCACAGTTTGGTACCATTACAAGAGCATCAAACTGATGTGCTAATGCCATACACTCTGTAGAATCTGCAATAAGATCACGGGTAACAAGAGAATACTTCATTCCGATGTGTCCCATTGCAATTCCATCACATACAGCAATTGCTGGAAAAACAACTGGTACTCCACCTGCCTCTGCTACTCCGAGCTTTACAGCGTCAACAATTTTATCTATATTCATATGTCCTGGTACGATTTCATTGTATGAACTAACGATACCTACCATTGGCTTTTTCATCTCTTCTGGTGTAAATCCCAATGCGTTAAATAAGCTTCTTGCAGGTGCCTGCTGCATTCCTGATCTTGCGTTATCACTTATCATATTATTATCTCCTTTACTGTTTAAATCTGTATTACACTCTCTCAGCAATCAAATCTCCCATCTGAGCTGTTCCAACCTGTGTAATTCCTTCTATTGACTCGCCTGGCTGTGGCATAATATCAATTGTTCTATATCCCTCTTTCAGAACCTGCTTAACTGCTGCCTCAATTGCATCAGCTTCCTTATCCAAATCAAAGGAATAACGAAGCATCATTGCGGCAGAAAGAATTGTAGCAATTGGATTTGCAATTCCTTTTCCTGCAATATCAGGTGCAGATCCGCCACTTGGCTCATATAAACCAAACTTTGTATCATTCAAGCTTGCTGATGAGAGCATTCCAATTGAACCTGTTACCATACTTGCCTCATCTGATAATATATCTCCAAACATGTTTTCTGTCAAAATAACATCAAACTGCTTTGGATCCTTTACAAGCTGCATTGCACAGTTATCAACAAGCATATGCTCATACTTTACTTCCGGATAATCAGTCGCAACCTCTTCCACAACCATTCTCCAAAGTCTTGACGAATCAAGTACATTAGCTTTGTCAACTGATGTAACTTTTTTTCTTCTCTTCATTGCAATGTCAAAACCACGCTTTGCAATTCGTCTGATTTCCTCTTCATTATATGTAAGTGTATCTGTTGCTGTCATAACACCGTCAACTTCTTTTGTCTCACGTGCTCCGAAGTACAGACCTCCTGTGAGTTCTCTCATAATCATCATGTCGAAACCATCACCAATTATATCTGCTCTGAGCGGACATGCTGCTGCAAGCTCTTCATATAAATAAGCTGGTCTTAAATTAGCAAACAGATTAAGTGCTTTTCTTAATTTTAAAAGTCCAGCCTCCGGTCTGAGTTCTGGTGCCAATTTGTACCATGGTGATGTTGCTGTATTTCCACCAATTGAACCCATAAGTACTGCATCTGAATTTAATGCTGTCTCAATGGCTTCATCTGTAAGAGGAACTCCTGTTGCATCAATTGAACAGCCTCCCATCAATATCTCAGTATAATTAAACTTGTGACCATATTTACTACCTACACGGTCCAATACTTTTTTTGCCTCTGCCACTATCTCAGGACCAATTCCGTCTCCTGAAATAACACCAATATTACAATCCATAAAAATTTCCCCTTTTCTGAAATTTACTATTTAATATCTTAAAGCAATAAAGCATGTATTTCAACATTATTAGTCATTTTACTTTTTCATATTTTTTATAACTTGTCATTATAGTACCCTGCATTATTATTCTTATGAAATATAAAAAAGGAGACTACCATATATGTGATAGTCTCCTTACTCTATTCTCTTTGCAAAACAAGTACTATTCTGCTGAACCAGCCTTTTCAACATCAGCGATAGCAGCCTTCTGCATTGGAATTCTGCAGTTCTTGTTGTTTCCGAACTCAACGATTACTGTATCATCCTCAATATCAATAATTGTACCATAGAATCCTGAAGTAGTAAGAACTGTATCTCCTGCTGCTACTTCGCTAAGCATAAGATCCTTTCTCTTCTGCTCTTTCTTCTGTGGTCTAATCATAAGAAAATACATTATTGCAAATAATACAACCAACCATATGATCATTCCAAGTGTTCCAACCATTCCACCTGTTGCTTCTGCTAAAATTGACATCATCAATTTTTCCTCCTAAATTTAAAAATACTATTGTTATTCTACACAACTAGTCATAATTCATCAAGTAAAATTTGCCTTATCGCCATTATTTAAGATTTATTTTATATATTAGTCAAACTTACTCGCCATGAGCCATGTGATAGAGTTTCTCTTCTTTATATGAAGCAAATCGATCATTATCAAGGGCATCTCTTATTTCTTCCATCATATTGTTATAGAAGTAAAGGTTATGAAGCACGCAAAGTCTCATTCCTAGCATTTCTTTTGCCTTTAAAAGATGACGTATATATGCTCTCGAATATGTCCTGCAGGCTGGACACTGACAGCCCTCCTCTATCGGTCTCATATCCTTCTCAAACTTCTGATTGAAGAGATTAAGCTTTCCAAACTTTGTATACACATGTCCATGACGGCCATTTCTGGATGGATATACACAATCGAAGAAATCTATGCCTCTCTCAACACCCTCCAAAATATTAGCAGGGGTTCCAACACCCATAAGGTATGTAGGCTTGTCCTTTGGCAGATAAGGAACAGTCTCTTCCAGTACATGATACATCTCCTCATGGCTCTCTCCTACTGCAAGTCCTCCCACAGCATATCCGTCCAAATCCATCTCTGATATTCTCTTTGCATGATCAATTCGAATATCATCATAGATAGCTCCCTGATTTATACCAAAAAGCAGCTGTTCCTTATTTACCGTATCCTCAAGACTGTTAAGTCTTGCCATTTCCTTTTTGCATCTCTCCAGCCAACGAGTTGTCCTGTTCACTGAATCTGTAACGTATTTTCTATCTGCCACACTGGATGGACACTCATCGAATGCCATTGCAATTGTCGAACCAAGATTTGACTGTATCTGCATGCTCTCCTCTGGTCCCATAAAAATCTTTGCTCCATCAATATGGGAGTTAAAATATACACCTTCCTCTTTTATCTTTCTAAGTCCAGCCAGTGAAAAAACCTGAAATCCACCTGAATCTGTAAGGATAGGTCTGTCCCATACCATAAACTTGTGGAGTCCACCGACTTCCTTAATAAGCTTATCTCCAGTTCTCACATGTAAGTGATATGTGTTAGAAAGCTGTACCTGACACTTAATTGACTTAAGATCATCAGTAGAGACTGCTCCTTTAATTGCCCCCACAGTTCCTACGTTCATAAACACAGGAGTCTGTATATCTCCATGAACTGTATGGAACACACCACGTTTAGCTCGGCCTTCCTGCTTTAACAACTCATACTTAGCCATTTATACACCTTTTCTTTCTAAATTTATTTAGTAATTTTTCTGATTAATATACCATTCTGAAGCAATGATGTATCAATATAATGTCTCTCAAATAATGTTTCACCCTTGCTTTGAATCTCAACATCAGCATCAGAGCAGTTTATTATCACTTCAACATACTCATCTTCCCAATCCACTTTCCTAAACTGAATCACTCTAGGATCGTCACATACATCATTTGGGAAATGGAAATTTCTGCTCTTGAGAAGAGGTTCTTTGTATCTCAAATGAATGAGCGAAGAAATAATATTTATTCTATCAGTATACTTACCAGCTTCTATATCCTCCCATGGCATACATCTGCGGCAGTCTGGATCATGTCCACCCTCCATTGCAATCTCTGTTCCATAATAAATACATGGGCTTCCAGGCATTGCAAACAGAACAGCCAACTGAGCAAAGTACTCATCCAGACTCTTAACATCGCTTCTAAGTCTCTTTGTATCATGAGAATCCAAAAGATTAAACAACACATCATTTGTCTGCTGCATATACATTGTATAGCATCTGTTGACAGTATATTCAAAATCCTCATTTGTTAAACTTTTATCAATCCAAAAATCCTTGATGCTCTGTCCTAGAGGATAATTCATAACCGCATCAAACTCATCTCCACGAAGCCATGGAAGTGCATTATGCCATATTTCTCCCAAAATGTAAACATCAGGATTGATTTCTTTCACTCTGGAATGAAGCTCCTTACAGAATTTGTGAGACACCTCATTGGCAACATCCAGTCTAATACCGTCAATCTTGTACTTTTCTACCCAGCCTGCACAAATATCTACAAAATATTTTCTTACTTTTGGATTATTTGTATTTAGCTTTGGCATAAAATCAAAAAAGGCAAAGGTGTACATCTGCTTACTTTTTGCCGCGTTTCCATTTCTGTCAATTGGCCATTCATTTATCATAAACCAGTCATAATACTCTGACTCTGGACCCTTCTCAAGCACATCCTGCCACGGTTTAAAATAATATCCACAATGGTTGAATACTCCATCCAGCATTACCCTAATATTTCTGTTATGGGCTTCCTCCACCAGATGTTTAAAGCTCTCCTCATCGCCAAAGCGAGGATCAATCTTAGTATAATCTGTAGTATCATATTTATGATTTGAAGGAGCCTCGTTGATAGGTGTCAGATATATTCCGGTTATTCCAAGATTTTTTAAATAATCAAGCTTGCTTGTTATTCCTGCCAGATCTCCGCCAAAGCACTCTTCATTTTTTACAGACTCTCTGTTATTTCTCCATGGAACAACATAGTCAGGATCTAATGAATTGTCCCCGTTGCAAAATCTGTCTGGAAATATCTGGTACCACACAGTATCATTAACCCATTTAGGTGTAACAGGTACATCACATGGATTCATCCATGGGAATGTAAAACACTGCCTGCTTCTACCCTCAAGTTCCTTCTGTTGCTGACTTACAAAACCATCTTCAAAATAAAACCATGTCTCAGACTCTGTCTGAAGTTCAAAATAGTATTTTAGTCTTTTATATTCGGGTTTTACTGTAGTTGTCCACCACAACTGATTTTTTAGTCTCTTTTTAAAATATATCTCCTGTTTATTACCTTCCCAGGATTCTCCACCGCCAAGTATTCCCGCTGCAAATGGGTCACCTAAAATAATAAACACTCTTTGCACGTCATACCCAGTTTTAATATTAATAATCAATTCATTTTCATTGATAGGATAACAATAATTGTCATACGCCTGATGGTAAACTCCATTAAATTCCATATATAAATACCCTTCTCTTCCTTATAGTTTCTTATGATATTACTATACAAAATATATCATAACGACCTTGACGATTCAACTTATGTTTACTTATAATGTGTCTTAGCAAAACTTGAAGGAGAACTTACATGTCTGGATCAACATTAGGAAATATTTTTAAAATTACAACCTGGGGTGAATCCCATGGCAAAGGACTTGGAGTTGTTGTTGATGGCTGTCCTGCCGGTCTCTCATTATGCGAAGCTGACATACAGGAATTTCTCAACAGACGTAAACCCGGCCAGTCTAAATTCACCACTCCACGCAAGGAGGATGACACTGTAGAGATTTTATCTGGCGTCTTCGAAGGAAAAACTACAGGCACACCAATATCAATGATAGTGTGGAACACAAATCAGAAATCAAATGATTACAGCGAAATTGCTTCCTACTATAGACCTGGACATGCAGACTACTGTTTCGATGAGAAATACGGCTTTAGAGACTACAGAGGAGGCGGACGTTCCTCTGGTCGCGAGACAATAGGCCGCGTTGCAGCCGGAGCTATCGCAGCCAAAATTCTTAAACAAATGGGAATAGAATTTGTCACATACACCAAAAGTATCGGACCTGTTTCTATTGATATGGATAAATTCGATTCCGGTGAAATAGCTAACAACTCTCTTTATATGCCTGATGCAGATGCTGCAGCAAAAGCTTCTGAATACTTAAGTCAATGCATTAAAAACAAAAATTCTGCCGGTGGAATATGTGAGTGTGTTATTACTGGTCTTCCTGCAGGACTTGGTGAACCAGTATTTGACAAATTAGACGCAAACCTAGGAAAAGCAATCATGTCAATCGGAGCTGTAAAAGGCTTTGAAATCGGCGATGGTTTTAATGTAGCAAATTCCATGGGACTGGACAACAATGATGCCTTTTGTATGGATAACGGAAATGTGGTAAAGAAAACTAACCACTCAGGTGGAACTCTCGGTGGAATGTCTGACGGCTCTCCTCTAGTATTTAGAGCAGCCTTCAAGCCAACTCCATCCATCGCTTCCATTCAGAATACAGTCAATAAATCTGGGGAAGAAATTGAGATTAGCATCCATGGACGACATGACCCAATAATTGTTCCTAGAGCAGTTGTGGTAGTGGAATCAATGGCAGCAATTACAGTTCTTGATTCACTCCTGGCAAATATGACTTCAAGACTTGACAGAATTATTGATTTTTATAAATAGCACCTAATACTAAAACCAGCATATATTACACTAACAGCTCTTTAGGAGTAGTCATGTGTGGTATAGCTGGTTTTTGTAATTACGGAAAAAACTTCTTGTCAGACACAGTCAGAAATCTAAATATACTTGATGATATGTCCAAATCTCTGGCCCATCGTGGCCATGATAATTTCGGAAAATACCTGAAGGAAAACTGCGGTTTTTGTCATTCCAGACTTAGCATAAGAGACATCGAAGGGGGAAATCAACCCATGCTTCGAAATGTCTCAGGTCGGGAATACGCAATCTGCTATAATGGAGAAATATATAATACAGACGAGATAAAAAAGGACCTGGAATCTCTTGGGGTACAGTTTACTACAAGCTCAGACACAGAAATTATATTGGCGGCTTTTATTGAATATGGACCTGAGTTTGTAGATATGTTGAACGGAATATTTGCATTTACCATATGGGATGACGCGACCAAACAGCTGTATTTATACAGAGACAGGGTTGGTGTCAAGCCGCTATTCTATTATCCAACAAAAGATGGACTAATTTTCGCCTCAGAACCAAAAGCAATTTTCGTATATCCAGGAATATCTCCTGAGATCAATTTACAGAGCATGCAGGAATTACTGGGAATCGGTCCCGCAAAAACCCCTGGTCTAAGTCTTTTTAAGAATATGCGTGAAGTTCTGCCTGGACATTATCTCATATTTAATGAATATGGCTTTTGCGACAAAAAATACTGGGACATTGTATACCACGAACACAAAGATAATTACGAAACTACTGTGGATACGGTTTCCTTCCTTGTCCGCGACTCAGTTAAGAAACAAATGGTTTCAGATGTTCCAGTATGTACATTTTTATCTGGTGGACTTGATTCTTCAATTGTAACCTCATTGGCTTACAACTATCTGAATGGAAAAGAGCTTAACACCTTCTCCTTTGACTTCGATGAGAATGATAAGTATTTTACTTCTAACAGTTTCCAACCTGAACAGGATGCACCATATGTAAATATAATGTTGGAACGTTTTCATACTAATCATGAATATCTAAAATGTAACGAAAAACAATTATTCAACTCACTCTTTGATTCTGTAATCGCCAAAGATGCACCTGGCATGGCTGATGTGGATGCTTCTTTACTGTTCTTCTGCTCTCTTGTGGCATCAAAAAACAAGGTAGCCTTAACTGGAGAATGTGCAGACGAAATATTCGGAGGATATCCTTGGCTATATCGCCCTGAGCTTATGAACAAAAATGGCTTTCCTTGGTCTGCCGATTCCGAAGCAAGAACAGTTCTTTTAAATTCAGAATGGATAAATAAGCTTGAACTTCAAGATTATTCTTATGATGCTTACAAAACTTCTCTTTCAAAGCTTGATTTACCTCCGATGGATTCAACAGAAAAACGAAGATATGAGATTGGCTACCTAAACATCAAATGGTTCATGCAGACATTATTAGATCGAATGGATAGAGCCAGTATGCACTCTGGTCTGGAAGCAAGAGTTCCATTTGCCGACCATAGAATAATCGACTATGTATACAGCATTCCATGGAATATGAAGTACCAGAATGGTGTTGAAAAATCCTTACTTAGAAATGCTACCTTAGATTTGCTTCCTGCCAAGTTATCTCATCGTAAAAAAAGCCCATATCCTAAGACCTATCATCCAGGATATGAGGCTCTGCTAAAAGAAGCCCTCACTCAGATAATTTCTGATACCAGCTCTCCTATTCTACCGATGCTTGATATCGAGAAAGTAAAAGCCTTTATACAAGCACCAAAAGAGCTTGGCAAGCCTTGGTATGGTCAGCTGATGGCAGGTCCACAGCTTATGGCGTATTATATCCAGCTTAATTACTGGATGCTTAGATACAATCTTGTACTGCCATAATCTTATCAAGCTATATGTTTCAAATCGGATTTTGCTGTATAGTGAGTAACTAAATAATTTCCTAATAATATAATAGAATGCCATGACACACAGATATCACCTCTGTACCCCATGGCATTCTAAAATGTTAATTCTTACATATTGTTATTCTAACATCTTACACACTATAATTCTTACATATTAATTCGTACTTAAATTGACTTAAGTAATTCATCCTTTTTCTGTTGGAACTCTGCCTCACTAATCTCCCCAGCAGCAAGCATATTTTTATAATTTCTGAGCTGCTTTGTAAGTTCAATTGTGGACTGACCTCCCATATTAATCTTTTTCGGCTGAGGATTAATCTCTTCTTCTGCCTTTTCTGCCACTGATGTAACTGTGGAAGTAGTATCAGGTGTCTCTGAATTTGCCATAGCAGCCACTTCTACGTACTGTTCCATATCTTTAACCTCGGAAGCTTCTTCTGCTTTGTTTTCATGTTTCGCTTTGCGCTTTGAGGCTTTTGCCTGATTCAACTCCTTATTCTGCTTTGAAGAAGTTTTCTTCACCGGCTTATTACTATGATTTTCAACAACGTTATCGCCGACATCTTCATCTGTCTTATCCATAGCAATAAGAATAATAACAACAACAAGATCCGCAATAATCAGAGTCATTATCAGCTTAAATCCCATATCATACATATCGAGATAACTGTTATATACCTTCACATTCTGATTATAACTTTCTACACTGGTTGCAATTACAGAGTCATCAGTAGAAGAATTAATATTCTGTTGTATCTGTGCTAGTCTTACTTCTGTATCCTTCATGCTGGATTTTACTTCACTTGACCATGTTATTCCTACAGCCAAAACTCCAATTGCGAATATTAGAAATATAATAGCTAAAATCTTGTTTGCTTTCTTTTTCATAATTTAATCCAAGGCTATCGCCTCATTCTCCTGCCTTCTTAAAATATCAAACTCGTCAAGTTGGATTCCCAAATCTACATAGAAGATTTGTTGTGGATGTGGACAGCTCTCCATTGCCTCACCCTTTTCGTTTTCCATCGCTTTAACAGTAACAGTGATATTGTCACCATTTGGCTTCATTATCTCTATTTCTTCGCCTACTGAGAATTTGTTTCTCTGCTCTAATCGATACATTCCCTTCTCATTAGCAGGGCCTACAATTCCAAGATATGTATATCCTTTCTCATAAGTATTATTATCATAAATCTGAGTTTCCTCAGTTGGTTTTCCATAAAAGAAGCCAGTTGTAAATTGTCTGTATGTGCAGCTTTTAATCTGTTCAAGATACCAAGGCATATTCTTCTCATATTTTTCTGGAGATTCTATGTAGTCATTGATTGCTTTTCTGTATGTCCTTGCAACAGTTGCTACATAAAGTGCTGTTTTCATTCTGCCTTCTATCTTATAGCTGTCTATTCCAGCATCAATCAAATCTGGAATGTGCTCAATCATACACAAATCCTTGGAGTTAAAAATATATGTTCCACGCTCATTTTCATAGACTGGAAGATACTCTCCCGGACGTTTCTCTTCAACAACAGAATACTTCCATCTGCATGGATGCGTACAGGCACCACTATTTGCATCTCTTCCGGTAAAATAATTTGATAAAAGACATCTTCCTGAATATGAAATACACATTGCTCCATGAATAAATGTCTCTATCTCCATTTCATCATCAATCTTTGAGCGAATTTCTTTTATTTCTCGTAACGAAAGTTCTCTGGCTGTCACAACACGTGATGCACCTAAATCCCTCCAGAATTTGAATGTTCCGTAATTTGTGTTGTTCGCCTGAGTACTTACATGACGCTCTATATCCGGACATTCTTCCTTAGCAATCATAAAAATCGCAGGATCCGCAATAATGAGGGCATCCGGTCTGTCTGGTTTCATCTGGTTAAGCTCTTTGAAGTAAGCTCTTACACCTTCCAAGTCGTAATTGTGCGCCAGAATATTAGCTGTAACGTATACCTTAACATTATGTGCATGGGCAAAAGCGATTCCCTCTGCCATCTCCTCATAGGAAAAATTCTTTGCCTTAGCACGAAGTCCAAATGCTTCTCCACCAATATATACCGCATCGGCTCCGTATATAACTGCAATCTTAAGTACTTCTAAACTGCTTGCTGGTACTAATAATTCAATATCTCTCATTTTTTGCTCCTAACAAAACACAATTCTATTTTACCCTTACCGAAACAGTAATTCCATCCCCAACAGGCAATACTGATGTGACAAGTTCATCACTGTGTGTCAATTCGTACAGATATTCCCTCATTCTTTTATATATGGTTCTATTTCTTCTCTCGACGATATAGTGAGATTCGATAATATCGCCGTCCTGAAGCACATTATCAGATACTAATACTCCATCCTTCTTCAAAAGTCTTAATACATCTGGCATAAAATTAATGTATTGTCCCTTGGCAGCATCCATAAAGATTAAATCAAATGGTTCTTCTATCGTAGGAAGAATCTCTGTTGCATCGCCTTCCAGAAGAGTAATCTGCTCTGCCTTTCCTGTTCGTTTAAAGTTTTCTTTGGCAATAGGGATTCTCTTATCATAATTTTCTATCGTAATAATCTTACAATCCTTTGGTCCATATTCTGCCATCAAAATCGCAGAAAAACCAACGGCAGTTCCCACCTCGAGAATACGCATTGGTTTTTGCATTGCTAACAATAGTCGAAGAAAGCTCTGCATCTCCTTGCGTATTATCGGAACATAGGTATCCAAAGCTTCCTTCTCTATCTCATCAAGGACTGTTGTATTCCCTTTATCCAGGGAATTAATATATGTCACCAGTCTCTCATCTACTATCATTTAATCTACTGCTCCACTTCTGATTCTGTATCTGCCTCAGTCTCTGTGTCCATAGGTGCTAAGCCCTCAGTGGACTCCTCCACCTCCGTACCACTTTCCGTGGTCTCCTTATCTTCTTCATCCTCGGCAGCCATGACAACAATCATTTCCTTCGGGGTCATAGAAGTGCTAAGGGTATAAACCCCAGCCTTTATTCTATCAGAATATGCAGACAACTTAAGCTGAAGCTGAAAAAGATTTGCATCTCTTATTAAGCCCTTTGCTTCCAATTCTTCACCGAGCTTTTTCCCACTCATATCATCATCAACCTGAACAGTCACTTCTTTTCCAGGTGCTTCCTCCATTGCCGGCTCTGTAAATACACGATATCCAAAATCATATCCAATTTTACTAACCCTCACTGCACCATACACAACAAGAAGAATAATCATTATTGAAAAAGCTACTTTTATAAATTTGAATAAAGCTCTGTTGAACTGCATTGTACTCTCCTACACTTCCATAATAATTGGCATTATCATTGGACGTCTCTTTGTCTCTTTCCAAACGAACTCACCTAATGAGTCTTTAATCTCGTTCTTAATTCTGCCCCAATCTGTTACATTTTTGTCCATGCATTTTTCCATTGTTGCATTTAAAACCATTTGAGCCTCATCCATAAGACTTTCTGAATTTCTCACATAGACAAATCCTCTTGATACAATATCAGGTCCTGCAAGCACCTGACCGGATCCACTTTCAAGAGTCATCACAACTATAATGATTCCATCCTCAGCGAGCTTCTGTCTGTCTCTAAGGACGATATTTCCCACATCACCAACGCCAAGTCCATCAACCATGATATTTCCAACATGAACTTTGCCAGTAACCTTTGCGTCGTTTTCATCAAGTTCAAGCACATCCCCAGAAGAAAGAATTTTGATATGGTCTGTATCATATCCCAGTTCTTCTGCAATCTTTGCCTGAGCAACAAGGTGCTTATACTCTCCATGAACAGGAATTGAATACTTAGGATTTACAAGCTGGTAAATAAGCTTAATATCTTCCTGACACGCATGTCCTGAAACATGTACATCCTGGAAAATAACATCCGCACCCTTCATCATAAGCTCATTAATTATTCCTGTTACAGATTTCTCATTTCCAGGGATTGGATTTGAACTGAAAACAATACAATCCTTTGGCTTAATTGCAACTTTTCTGTGAGTACCATTTGCCATTCTCGAAAGAGCCGCCATAGACTCACCCTGACTACCTGTTGTAATTATGACAGTCTGTTCATCTGGATAGCTCTTTAGTACATCAACATCAATGAGAATGTTATCTGGCAATGTAAGATATCCAAGCTCTGAAGCAATAGAAATAATGTTTACCATACTCCTTCCTTCAATAGCTACCTTACGGCCAAATTTCTCAGCAGAATTAATAATCTGCTGAACTCTGTCTACATTTGATGCAAATGTTGCAATGATAATTCTCTGGTTTTTGTGATCTGAAAATATATTATCGAGGGCTTTACCTACAGACTTCTCGGACTGTGTAAAGCCTGCTCTCTCGGCATTTGTACTATCACACAAAAGTGCAAGTACACCCTTTTTACCTATTTCACCAAATCTCTGAAGGTCAATTGGGTCTCCAAAAACAGGAGTATAATCAATCTTAAAATCACCTGTATGCACAACGATTCCAGCTGGCGAATAAATAGCCAGTGCTGCAGCATCCTGAATACTATGGTTTGTCTTAATAAACTCAACTCTGAAGCATCCCAGATTAATATGCTGACCATATTTTACCACCTTGCGCTTAACCTTTTTGAGCATATCATGTTCCTCAAGCTTATGCTCAATTATTCCAATTGTAAGTTTTGTAGCATAAATTGGTACATTGATATCCTTAAGGACATAAGGTATTGCACCGATATGATCCTCATGACCATGGGTGATAAAAAATCCCTTAACCTTGTCAATGTTGTCCTTCAAATAAGTCACATCCGGGATTACAAGATCAATTCCAAGCATATCGTCCTCTGGAAATGAAAGTCCACAATCCACAACAATAATACTGTCCTCATACTCGAAGGCAGTAATATTCATTCCAATCTGCTCTAATCCGCCTAAAGGAATGATTTTCAACTTACTGGTATTCTGTTTTTCTTTTTTCAAAATATTACCTCCAAACAATTTTTTCACGTACTCATTAGTATTCTAATGCAGTCTCATCATCTGTAAGCTCGGAGAATATTTTAGCAAGTGCAGAAAATTCCACGTCATCTTCAACCATTTGATAAACTATCTCTTCTTCATCAGTGCTTACTTCTTTTAAAATATATGCTTCACAGTCTCCGCTCTCCTGTCCTTCGGAAACTAAAAGATATCTGATTCCATTAAGCTGTGTTTCTTCTTCCACTGCAAACTCTATTTCTTCCTGTGTATCTGGGTCTACAAATTTAATTTTTTCCATTTATATTTCTCCTGAATTGCGCAAAAAATCAAGGTATCCCTGCAGTATAAATATCGCCGCAATCTCATCTACAAATTCCTTGCGATTTTCTCTGCGAATCCCTGTTTCCATCATAGAGCGGTCCGCTGCAACTGTAGTAAGTCGTTCATCCCATAAAACAACCTCGAGACCAGTACGTCTCTCCAGCATCTCTTTGAACTCCTTAGTCTTTTCACAGCGCTCACCCTCTGTATTATTCATGTTCTTAGGATAACCCAGCACAATACGTTCCACATTGTACTGGCTTATCAGTTCTTCAATACGAGCAAGTGTCTGGCGCAGTTTAGCAGGCGATTTTCTACGAACTATTTCCACACCCTGAGCCGTAATAAGCAGCTCGTCGCTAACTGCAACCCCAACGGTCTTTGAACCAAAATCAAGTCCTAGTATTCTCATTTTTAGAAATTGTTCTCTATATATGTCTTGAGAACTTCCTCCACCAATTCGTCTCTCTCAACCTTCATAATCAGACTTCTGGCATTATTATGACTAGTGATATAAGTCGGATCACCGGACATAATATATCCCACCATCTGATTAACTGGATTGTATCCTTTTTCACTGAGAGCACGGTAAACTATCTCCAGAACGTCCTTTACCTGAAGCTCTTTTTCTTTTTGTACTGTAAAATATTGTGTATTATTTATATTCTCCATACGCTCACACCCTTTGTCCTATAATTGTAAACGAAATGTTTCCAAAATACAACCTATATATTCTTCATCAAATATACTTCGCCACTTAATGGCTCTGCTATCTTTCCTGTTATAAGCCTGTTTTCCACGTTTTCCTGTGTTTCAATTGCTACCTTTACGTACTCTTTAGTATATCCCACAAAATATTCTTTTCCAAATAATTTTGTTTTTTCTTCGAACAAGACTTCTTTATCCATTCCGATATAATAATCTCTGTACTCCTTTGACATTCTGTTGCCAAGTTCAATAAGAATACTGCTTCGCTTTGTCTTAATCTCATCTGGAACCTGATTGTCCATCACAGCAGCCCTTGTTCCCTGTCTCTTAGAGTATTTAAAGATATGCATCTCATAAAAATGTATTTTTTCAAGATATTCTTTTGTTTTTTCAAATTCTTCCTCTGTTTCGCCTGGAAATCCAACGATAACATCTGTAGTTATGGCAGGGTGATCAAAATACTTTCTAAGTAATTGGCAGCTTCTTGCATATTCCTCAGTGGTGTATTTTCTATTCATACGGTTTAATGTTTCATCGCAGCCACTCTGCAATGAAAGATGAAAATGAGGGCACACCTTTTCAAGCTTTGAAAGCTCAGATGCAAATTCCTCAGTTATAAGTCTAGGTTCAAATGAGCCTAGTCTGATTCTCTCAATTCCATCAACCTTGTGAACCTCCCGAATCAGATGCAGAAGATTATCATCACAATCAACACCGTATGAGCTGAGATGAATTCCTGTTAATACAATTTCCTTAAACCCATTTTGAGCCAATCTGTTTACTTCCGCCAAAACATTTTCTATACTTCTACTTCTGACTCTGCCTCTGGCATAAGGAATAATACAATAGCTGCAGAACTGATTACATCCATCCTGAACCTTGATAAATGCTCTTGTATGTTCTGCTGTCTTTGATAAAAATAATTCCTCAAATTCCTGCTTATTATCATTTATATCAATCACAGCATTTTCAGTTAACAAATCACTGTGTGTATTTTCCCTCTTTGCCATATATTCATTAATCAGAGAAACCAGCTCATGTTTTTTGTTATTACCAATAATAATATCTATTGCTAAGTCAGAAATTGCTTCCTGCTCCTTAGTCTGCACATAACAGCCTGCTCCAACCACAATTGAATCAGGGTTTAATTTTTTTGCTTTATGAAGCATCTGTCTTGATTTTCTATCGGCCATGTTAGTCACAGAACAGGTATTTACTACATATACATCAGCTTTCTCAGAAAAAGGAACTATCTCATAGCCTGCTTCCTCAAGCAATTGCTGCATTGCTTCTGTCTCATATGCATTTACCTTACATCCTAAATTATGTAATGCCGCTTTTTTCATTATTTTAACTCCTATATCAATTGACTTTTTTCACGAAAACCATTACTATCAATTTATAGAAAGTAATTAAGGAGGTTTTCCTATGAAAACAGTACAGATTTCATTAAACTCTATTGGAAAAGTTAAATCATTTGTTAATGCAATCACTCAGTTCGACTTCGATTTTGATTTAATCTCTGGCAGATATGTAATCGATGCAAAATCCATCATGGGAATTTTCAGTTTAGATTTATCTAAGCCTATCGATTTAGCAATACATACCGAGACAAATCTCGATGAAATTATGGAAGTTTTAAAACCATACATTATTGAGTAATTTTGATTCGCAATTTTGAAGACCTGAAAATTCAGGTCTTCTTTTTTTGCTACTCAGCATCAACCACTATATGCTCTGTTGTTTCAATTGCAGCAGCCATAAGTGCATCAATTGTATCCTCCAATTTGCGCTCTGACTTCTTGATATAATTCAAATTTGGTTTTGTAACCGGATGCTTTGCTACAAAAATCGTACAGCAATCCTCATATGGAAGAATTGATGTCTCATAGGTATCAATCTTATTCGAAATATCTATAATGTCATTCTTGTCCATCGCGATAAGTGGGCGATATACAGGAAGCTCGCACACTTCATTTGTAACTGCAAGTGACTGCATTGTCTGGCTTGCCACCTGACCGATACTCTCACCTGTAATAAGACCTAGACATTTTCCTTCCTTTGCAAAATGCTCAGCAATTTTCATCATATATCTGCGCATAATGATGGTAAGCTCGTCATGTGGACATTTCTCATATATCTCTAACTGAATATCTGTAAAATTAACAATATGAAGATTAATTCTTCCGGAATACCTTGCCACCTTCTTTGCCAGGTCAATTACCTTCTGTTTTGCTCTCTCGCTTGTGTATGGTGGTGCATGGAAATAAGTTGCCTCAAGAACAACTCCTCTCTTTGCAATCATATATCCAGCAACAGGACTGTCAATTCCACCCGATAATAGAAGCATTGCCTTTCCGGCTGTTCCAAGTGGCATTCCACCAGGTCCCTTAAGCTCCTCTGAGTATATATTTATCATTGGTCTAATTTCCACATTGATAAGCACCTCTGGATTATGCACATCTACCCTTGTCTCTGGGAAAGCTTCAAGAACCTTCTCTCCAACTGCAGCATTAATCTCCATAGATGTCATAGGATAGTTCTTTCTTGCACGTCTGGCATTAATTTTGAAAGTAAAATTCTTATCCTTGTACACATTGTTAATATGCTCTACAACAGCTTCTGCCAGCTTGTCAAATCCTTCATCCTCGTGTAGCTCAACAGGACATATACCAACAATACCAAACACCCTCTGAAGTGCTGCGACTGTCTCATCATAATCATAGTCCCCTTCTGTCTCTACATACACTCTTCCTGATTCTTTTCTAACTTCAAAATTTCCATCTACATCTTTTAATGCATACTTGATATTTTTTACAAGTGCATCCTCAAAAACATATCGATTCTTTCCTTTAATTGCAATTTCTGCATATTTAATCAAAAAAGTCTTATACATATTTTCTCCTTATCTACGTGTATACTTTTGTAATTTTGGAATCACATCCTGCATAACTTCTATTGCATAATCTACTTCCTGCATTGTTGTATCCACACAAAAACTAAATCTTACTGTTGAATCCAGCAGATTGTTTGAAAGACCAATGCTCTTTAAGGTGGCGCTAATTGCAGGCTTATTCGATGAGCATGCACTTCCTGCCGATACATATATATTTTTATCCTCAAGAGTATGAAGGATAACCTCCGCTCTCACTCCTTCAATGCTTACACTTACAATATGTGGTGCACTGTCTCTTCCAATTCGTCCGTTAACAGTAACTCCGTCAATTTTTGTTGCTTCCTCTATAAAATGAGCCTTAAGAGCATACATTGCATCCACTTTGCTGTCAAGGTCTGTATATATTTCCGTTGCAGCCTCTCCAAGACCGGCGATTGCTGGAACATTTTCGGTTCCTGACCTCATTCCCTTCTGCTGTCCACCACCATAGATAATTGGCTTTATCTTTGTCTTATCCTTTATATATAAAAATCCACTTCCCTTTGGCCCATGAATTTTATGTCCACTCACTGACAATAAATCGCAATTTAAATTCTTAGGATAAATCTCCATTTTACCGTAAGACTGAATAGCATCTATATGAAATAATGTATTGGGATTTACTTTCTTAATTATCTTTCCAGCCTCTTCCACTGGCATAACTGCACCAATCTCATTATTAACCTGCATTATTGAAACAAGGATTGTATCTTCCCTAATTGCATTTTCGAGTTCCTCAAGAGATATTATACCATCCTTATCAACTCCTAAGTATGTGATTTCAAATCCATTTTCTTCCAGATACTTTACCGGGTTTGACACAGATGCATGTTCTACCTTTGTAGTTATAATATGCTTCCCTGCTCTGTGATTTGCCATGGCGCTTCCAATTATTGCAAGATTGTTAGACTCTGTTCCACCAGATGTAAATACTAATTCCTTTTCCTGGCACTTGAGTGTCTTTGCTATTTTCTTCTTTGCCTCATTTATATATTTTTCCGCAACAACACCCTTCATATGCAAAGAAGATGGATTTCCATAATCCATTGTAAGTAGCTCCACCATCTTATCTGTTGCCTCTTTACAGCAACGTGTAGTTGCTGAATTATCCAAATATGCTTCCATCTATGCTCCTTTATATACATATACCCTTATTACACAAATCATTATCAATGTCCAAAAAGCTCTCTAATCCAGTCTGTAAACAAGCATGGCTAAAGTTGCCATTCCTGCAGTCTCTGTTCTAAGTATTCTTCTGCCAAGACTAATTCTATGCATTGAATCAAGCTCATCTACCATTGCAATTTCATCAGCTGCAAATCCGCCCTCCGGTCCCACGATTATTCCTATACTCTGAGACATTTTTTCTGCAATACCATCAATAATCTCTCTGGTCTGCTCCATTCCACGCTGGTTTTCATATGGAACAAGTGTAATATCAAGCTCCTTTGCCGCTTCCAATGCCTGCTTATATTTCATGGGTTTTGATATTTTAGGAATAATTGTTCTCTTTGACTGCTTTGCTGCGCTTTCAGCTATATTCTGCCAACGCTCTATTTTTTTATCGACCTTTTTCTCATCAAGCCTCATAACACAGTTTTTCATAGCCACAGGAACAATCTCATTCACTCCAAGCTCCACAGCTTTTTGAATGATAAGTTCCATCTTATCTCCCTTTGGCAATCCTTGAAAAAGAACAATTCTACACGGTAACTCTGTGCCTTTTTCATCTATTTCATCTATCATTACCCACACATCATTCTCGCTGATTGACTCTATAGTGCAAAAATAGGCTCTTCCACTTTCATCACTTACTCGTACCTTTACACCTGGCTTCATGCGAAGCACATTCCCTATATGATTAACATCTGAACCTACTATCTGAATTTTATTTTCAAATACCTGGTCATCACCCACAAAAAACTGATACATACATTATCCTCTGACACTAATTCTTACGGGCTGTAATATTAACCCATTCACCCTGATGATTTATCTCAACTATTTCAAGACCAGCCTTTTCAATCGCTTCTTTCACTTCATTTTCCTTGAAATCAATTATTCCAGATGTAATAAAATAGCCACCTTTTTTTAGTCGGGCTGGTATAACAGATGCCATAGGAATAATCACATCTGCCAAAATATTTGCTACCACAATCTCGTAACACTCAGTTCCGACCTTTTCCTGTAATTCTTTATCAGAAATAAGATTTCCCACATAAAATGTTCCGAGTTTTTCATCAAGCTTATTAACCTTCATGTTATCCCGGGTAGAAATCATGCAATCTGCATCAAGGTCAGTTCCCACCACTTCACTGGCACCGAGCTTCAATGCCACAATTGATAAAATTCCACTTCCACATCCAACATCTAGTACTCTTGGATTTTTCCACTCTGGTGTGTACTCGCCATTACCTCTCACATATTTGATAAGCTGTTTGATACACAACTGAGTAGTCTCATGCTTTCCTGTTCCAAAGGATATACCCGGATCAATCTCTATAACCGGCTTCCCTTCATCCTCAGGCTTAAGCTCCTCCCATGTTGGTTTGATAAGAAGATCTTCGATATAAAATGAGGAGAAGAAATTCTTCCAGTTATTAATCCAATCTAAATCCTCTGTCTCAGAAGAAGAAATAATACCGCTTCCAATATCTACTGTAGTTCTCAGCTCTTCCAACTTTTCTTTCACTCGAAGGAGAAGTTTTTTCTGCTCATCCTCTGTCATTCCTGTCGGTGGAAGAATCTCTGTGCCAGTATTTGAAAATGCTTCCGATGCCACATCCTCAAAAGCGTCCTTAAATTCCTCAGATGCCTCTGAATCCCCTGCAACCTCTATGTAAAAACTTACATGACTAATTCCTTCATCTGGTGGAAGCTCTGGAAGAAAATCTATAAACATATCGGCCTGTTCTTCTTTTGTAAGCGGGATATTATCCTCAATCTCTATTCCCTCTATTCCCAGCTCCATAAGCATTCCTGCCAGAAAATCCTCTGCTACAGTAGTAGTTTCAATCGTATATTTTTTCCACTTCATTTTCTCAATTCCTTCCACATAATTAAAAACTTCACAGCGTTCTTGCTATGGAATGTGCATCAGTTTTTTGATATTTTATCTGCGCATTCCCGCAAGCCATCGGCTGCCTGTCATCCATCTAACTTAATATTTTTATTTATACATATCATAGGGCAGTCTCACGACTGCCCCATTTTCTTCTTTATAACTCTACATCAACTGTTTCTTACTTTTTATTTCGTTCCTGCTGAAGTCGCTTATACACGTCTTCCTCCGTCAGGAATCCCATGTCTATGGCATGCTGCACCTGTTCGCATCTTTCCTTTATGATTTTCTGCTCTTTTTTCTTTTCCCTATCTTCGCGAGCTCCAAATGCATCTGACAAACTCGCAATCAAACTATCTCTATTCATCTTTTCCCCTTATAACTCTAATATACTCTCTTATTCAAAAAACATTTTATCATAAAAAATGCATTTTTCCAATGTTAATATATACGGAATTGCCATGTTATTCCCATATATCAACACAAAAGGGTAACATACCCATTCGTATATGTTACCCTAAATATTATACATTGCACATAATTTACTATACTCGCTGTTAATTTCCTGTATAGTTTCATTATCTCCACCCAAATTATCAGGATGGTAAATTTTAATAAGATCCTTATATCTTTTCTTTATCGACTGCTTACTAACCACTCCTGAGAAAAACATCTCTCCCTTTACAACATTGGTCTCTTCGTTATCTGAATATGAATTACTTCTCTCATATTCATTTACCCTGCTATAAAAGGCCTTCTGTCTCTCCATATATTCTTTTTCAGAAGCTAACTTAACTAATTCCTCTTCGAGAATCTTTACTTTCATATCGAATAAACGCTGTTGTTGTTCAAGTCGTCTGTCTTCAATTTCGACGTGCCTTGAAAATTCCCGTCGTTCTCTTTCTAGCTGGCGTCTCTGTTCGTCTAATTCTCTACGTTCCTCTTTCAACGTCATAGAATAACACCCCATAAACTGTTGTACTCTCATCAACTTGTGCCATTTATGGCTATATGATACAACATTTAGTAGTGTAAATCTATAGGAAATTTAGTCTATAAATCTTCAAAAGTGTCTTTCAGCTTATCCATGAAGCCTTTTTTTGTCTTTCCACTAGTGGAAGCACCACCCTCTTTTGTGAGAGAACCGCCTGAAAGCTCATCGAACTTCTGGAGCGCCTCCTTTGCTTCCTTTGAAAGTCCTGTAGGTGTCTGAACAATAAGAGTTACATAATGATCACCACGTATATCTTTATTTCTAATAGATGGTACACCTTTTCCCTTAAGACGGATTCTTGTACCAGTCTGAGTGCCTGGTGCAACAGTATATATAATATCTCCATCTACAGTTTTGATTCTGATATCACCACCAAGTGCAGCAATTCCAAATGAAATAGATGCATTAGAGAAAATATTTGTATCCTGTCTCTCGAAGGCATTATTTCTAGATACCATTACCTCAACAAGAATATCTCCACGTGGTCCTCCATTACGTCCTGGTTCACCAAAATCTCTTATTCTTACACACTGACCATTATCAATTCCCGCAGGAATATCAATAGTCTTTCTCATTTTCTTATTAACATATCCTGTACCATGACAACTTGTACACTTTTCTTTGATAACCTGACCTGAACCCTGGCATTCTGGACATGTCTGTACATTCTGCATCATTCCAAATAATGACTGCTGTGAATATACTACCTTTCCTTTTCCACCACACTTCGAACAGGTTTCCTTGGATGTGCCTGGTTTTGCACCTGTACCAGCACATGTGCTACATGTATCTTTATAATTGAACTCGATTTCCTTAGTACAGCCAAATACAGCTTCTTCAAAGCTAATTCGAATGCTTAATCTGACATTTGCACCCTTCTGTGGGCTGTTACTATTTGAGCGTCTTGCTCCTCCGCCGAAAATATCGCCAAAGATATCTCCGAAAATATCCCCCATATCCATACCAGAGAAATCGAATCCGCCGCCACCAGCGCCACCATCGAAAGCCGCATGACCAAACTGATCATACTGTCTTCTCTTCTCTGCATCGCTAAGTACTGCATACGCTTCCTGTGCTTCTTTAAATTTTTCCTCGCACTCTTTATCTCCTGGATGAGCATCTGGATGATACTTCTTTGCCTGTTGTCTAAAAGCCTTTTTAATATCAGCTTCACTGGCACCCTTTGGTACCCCAAGCACTTCATAATAATCTCTTTTTTCTGCCATAACTTTTTCCTTTACTTCTGGAGCATTTCCTATATATTAACATAAGCAAGGCTGGTTACCCAGCCTTGCAAATTTAATGATTATACTTCTTTGAAGTCTGCGTCAATTACATCATCATCTGCTGTTCCAGCTGCACCTGCATCCTGTCCAGCTCCTGCAAATCCACTCATATCTGGACCTGCACCAGCTGCTCCCTGTGCTGCCTGAGCCTGCTCATACATCTTTGCAAATACCTTCTGAGCACTTGTTGTAAGCTTCTCCTGTGCTGCCTTGAGGTCTACAACATCTGAGTCTGTAAGTGAATCAGCCTCTGGATGAGCATCAAGAATTGCCTTTACAGCTGCAATATCAGCCTCAACCTCAGCCTTATCATTTGCATCAATCTGCTCTCCAACCTGCTTCAAAGCATCCTCTGTCTGGAATACAAAGCTCTCAGCATCATTTCTTGCATCAATAGCTTCTTTTCTCTTCTTATCCTGAGCTTCAAACTCAGCAGCCTCTTTAACTGCCTTGTCGATTTCCTCGTCACTCATAGATGTTCCAGAAGTAATTGTAATATGCTGCTCTTTTCCAGTTCCAAGATCCTTAGCAGATACATTTACGATACCATTTGCATCGATATCAAATGTAACCTCGATCTGTGGAACACCACGACGTGCTGGTGGGATTCCATCAAGTCTGAACTGTCCAAGTGATTTATTATCACGGGCAAACTGTCTCTCACCCTGTACTACATTGATATCTACTGCTGTCTGGTTGTCAGCTGCTGTAGAGAAAATCTGGCTCTTCTTTGTAGGAATTGTTGTATTTCTCTCGATGAGTTTTGTTGCCACACCACCCATTGTCTCAATTGAAAGTGAAAGTGGAGTTACATCAAGAAGAAGGATTTCTCCTGCACCCTCGTCACCATTAAGTTTTCCACCCTGGATAGAAGCTCCGATAGCTACGCACTCATCTGGGTTAAGAGACTTAGATGGCTCTTTTCCTGTAAGCTGTTTTACCTTATCCTGAACTGCTGGAATACGTGTAGATCCACCAACAAGAAGTACCTGTCCAAGGTCTGCATTTGTTATACCAGCATCCTTCATGGCATTCTGTACTGGAATAGCTGTTCTTTCAACTAAATCCTTTGTAAGAATATCAAACTGAGCTCTTGTGAGGTTCATGTCAAAGTGCTTTGGTCCCTCAGCTGTTGCTGTAATGAATGGAAGATTAATATTTGTTGTTGTTGCAGATGAAAGTTCTTTCTTAGCCTTCTCAGCTGCTTCCTTTAATCTCTGGAGAGCCATCTTATCTGTTGAAAGATCTACACCCTCAGCCTTCTTGAACTCATCAATCATCCACTGTGTAATCTTGTTATCGAAATCATCTCCACCAAGATGTGTATCACCATTTGTAGATAATACTTCAATTACACCATCACCAATCTCGATGATAGAAACATCGAATGTACCACCACCAAGGTCATAAACCATGATTTTCTGCTCATGTTCGTTGTCAAGACCATATGCTAATGCTGCTGCTGTTGGCTCGTTGATAATTCTCTTTACATCAAGTCCAGCAATCTTACCAGCATCCTTTGTTGCCTGACGCTGTGAGTCATTAAAGTATGCAGGAACTGTAATTACAGCCTCTGTAACCTTCTCTCCTAAATAACTCTCTGCATCTGCCTTAAGCTTCTGAAGTACCATTGCAGAAATCTGCTGTGGGCTATACTGCTTATCATCAATGCTTACTTTATAATCCTCACCCATATGTCTCTTAATAGATGCGATTGTTTTCTCTGCGTTTGTTACTGCCTGACGCTTTGCAGGCTCTCCAACAAGTCTCTCACCATTCTTTGTGAATGCTACTACAGATGGTGTTGTTCTTGCACCTTCCTGATTTGCGATAACTGTAGGCTGTCCACCTTCCATAACAGCTACACAGCTGTTTGTTGTTCCTAAATCAATACCAATGATTTTTCCCATTTTTCTTTCCTCCTAATATTAAAAAATGATTCATTATAAGCAAAAATTTATTTACTGTACAACTGATACCATGCTGTGACGTACCACAGAATCCTTGTACATATAACCTTTTTGAAGTTCCTGTGCAATAATTCCACTCTCAAGCTCTTCGCTCTCAACCTGCATTACAGCGTTGTGGAAATCAGGATTGAACTCCTGTCCTGCACATTCAATTGCTTTCACACCTGCATTTTCAAGTTCTGTCATAAGCTGTTTGTAAACCATTTGCATTCCGCTTACAAAAGGATCTTCCTGTTTATCCTCTGGAACTGTTGCAAGTCCTCTTTCAAAATTATCAATTACTGGAAGTATTTTCTCAACAATTGTCTTTGCTCCCATATCAAACATCTGAGTTTTTTCTTTTTCTGTACGCTTACGAAAGTTTTCAAACTCAGCCATCTGGCGCTTTAATCTGTCTGTCAGATCTTCAATCTGCTCATCCTTTTTGTCTTTTTTCTTTTTCTTTTTGAAAATGCCTTCTTTTTCTTCTGCTTTATCGGCATCATCATCTTCTGAAGAAGAGTCTTCTGTATCCTCTGCGTCCTCTGCTTCGTCTGTCGACTCAGTTTCGCTTATTTCAGATACTTCATCTTCACTTTCGTCTACTGTTTCCACTTTTTCTTCTGTTTCTTCTACTAATTCTTCATCCATGACATC